>JAFGRB010000381.1 GCA_016935365.1 Deltaproteobacteria bacterium | reverse complement strand
CTTGCGCTGCTCGTCAGCCTTGCGCTGCGCCTCGGCCTTGAGGAGCTCGTCAGCCTTGCGACTCTCATCTGCCTTGCGCTGCTCGTCTGCCTTGCGCTTTTCCTCGGCCTTGCGCTGCGCCTCGGCCTTGCGGAGCTCATCAGCCCTGCGGAGCTCGTCGGCCTTGCGCTGGTCGCCTGCCTTGCGCTGCTCGTCGGCCTTGCGTTTCTCCTCGGCCTTGCGGAGCTCCTCGGCCTTGCGTTTCTCCTCGGACTTGCGCCGCTCGCCTGCCTTGCGCCGCTCGGCTGCTTTGAGCCGCTCGGCTGCTTTGCGTCCCTCCTCTGCCTTGCGCTTCTCCTCGACCCGAAGGTGTTGCTGTTTGGCCTGGCGGCGCTGCTGCTCGGCCTGGCGGCGCCTCTTCGTGACGAGCTCGCGCCTCGCCCGGTCTAGCTCCGGCACGTCCTCCAGCGGCAGCCAGTCGGTCAGGCCCTCCCGCCACACGAAGTGATCCTCGCTGACCTCGCCAGCGAGGACCATGGATGCCAGCTGCTCGCAGGTGACCGGTCCCAGCTCGGAGCCATCTAGCCCGTAGTACCACTCCGGCTCCTCGTCTGCCGGGACCTCGCGCACCGGGCGCCCGCGGCCCGGTGAAGGCTGCTGGGAGAGCTCCTGGCTGTCCTCGTACAGGTCGCGGATGGCCGACTCGAGTTCCGGCTCCGTTTGAGGCGCCTTCGGTCGCTCAGCCCGGGCCGCTGTGTTCGACACGACCATCAGGGCGCCGCATTTCTTGCAGCGGATCTGGATGGCCTTCCCGCGGATCTTCTCGTCCGGGACGGTATACTGGGCGTTGCATTTCTTGCACGAGATCCGCATGAGCTCAGGTCGCGCCTCGCCCGGGTTTTCGGACTACGGTCAGAGCAGCTTGAGCAACTGCTCGCGCACCTGCTGCTTCTCCCCCTCCGGGCTGCAGCGCAGCGCCCGCTCCCACATTTCGACCGCCTTGTTCCGGAAACCCTTGCGCTGATAGAGAATGGCGAGGTTGCGAAGCGGCACGAAGAGATCGGGCTTGAGCTCCACGGTCTGCTCGTATGCCCGCATGGCCTCGTAGACCTGATTCCGGGCCAGCAGCACGTTGGCCATGGCATAGTGGACGTTGGCGCTGAACGGGTCCAGCTGCCTGGCCTCCTCCAGCTCCTGGTAGGCCTCGTCGTAGCGTTTCTGCTGGTAGTAGCCAACCCCGCGCTGGTAGGCGGCATTGGCGGCGTCCGGATCGCTCTGCGGCTCGACCGCCTCGGGCGGTCCGGCGTCGAGCAGCTCCCGGACCCGGCGCACGAGCGGCACGAGCCGGAAGGGCTTCTCGAAGTAGTCGTCCGCCCCATAGGTGTCCTTGGCGTCCTGCGCATAGCGCCATCCCCGGTAGATGGCGCTGATCATGATCACCGGGATGTGGCCATAGCGCTTGCTGGACTTGATCTTCTTGCAGATCTCGAACCCGTGGATCTCGGGCAGCATGGCGTCCAGCAGGACCAGGTTGGGCGAGCCTTTCTTGACCGCCTGGAGCGCCTCCAGACCGCGCGAGGCGGTCAGCACCTCGAAGCCCTCCTTCTCCAGCGTCTTCTGGAGCATCCGGGTGATGTCGGCCTCGTCGTCCACGACCAGGACCACCTGCCGCGAAGAACGGCCCTCCTGTGCTGCGTCCAGCTCCAGATCCACAGGGATCTCGTCCTCCAGGCTCACCTCGATCGTGATCAGCTCCTCCTCCGGCTGGAAGTCGACGTCCGGCTCGGGGAGCTGCTGGGCCAGGATGGCGATGTAGCCGTTGGGGCTCTCCTGGCCTTCCGGGAACTGGGCCTGCTCTCCCTGGAAAAAGCGCAGGGCCGGATCCCGCTTGCGCAGGGCGTAGGCCTCCCGGATGCAGGCCCGGATCCGGGACTCGATCGCCACGTACGGCTCGACTCTCCGCCCGGACACGAAGCCCACCTCGTCGAGGATCTGCTTGTTGTCGGGGCTCGACATGGCCAGGAGGATCCGCTCGTCGTCCACATAGAGCGGGAGGATGACCGAGTCGACGGCCACGTTCTCGGGGATGATGTCCAAAAAGCAGAGCGGGATGATGGACCTGGCGAGGTCCACGGCCGGAAGGCCCAGCTGCTCGCCGAGGGCCTTGAGCAGATCCTGCTCCCCGGCCAGGCCGAGATCGAGCAGGTTGGAGGCCAGCCGGCCGCCGGACTGCTGCTGTCTCTCCAGCGCCTGGCCGAGCTGCTCCTGGGTGATCTTCCTCTGCTCCAGTAGGATCTTGCCGATGGGCTTCCTCTGGTTCACGACCGGTCCTCCTTGCGGGCCTTCCACCCGGGGTCACCGAATCTACCAGAGCTTGTACGGGCCTTGCAAGGCCCTGGGATCTGCCTCCGGGAGCCATCAAGAGTGGGACGTCCGCGCCCGACGGCGGGATCTCGTCACTTGCTGAAGAGCTGGAATCCGTGCTGGTAGAGATCGACGAGGGCCTGGTTGTCGAGCCGGTTCACGGGAGTGTCCAGGTGGCCGATGTCCTTTGGAAAGACGAACAGGCCGGGCAGCATCTCGGGAGTCAGGTACTGGGTCGGCACGTCGAGCCGGATGTGCTCGGTGGCCAGCGGCTGCAGCGCTGCCATGGTGAAGCCCCACTCGCCGAAGGACGGCACGTTGGCGTGGTAGGGCACGACGAAGAGCTTCCCGCCGGCCGAGCTCAGCGTGGTCGCCCGCAAGGTGTTGACGATGCACCAGAATGCCTCGGTCGCGAAGTAGGGGCTGGTCGACTGGGTGACCAGGATGCCGCAGGGCAAGAGGTGCTTGGCGGCCAGCCTGAAGAAGCTGCGGGTGTAGAGCTTGCCCAGCGCCTCCTTGTTCGGATCCGGCAGGTCCATCACGATCAGATCGTAGCGCTCGGCGTGCTGCTCGAGGTACTTCTGGGCGTCCGCGTTGTGTACCCGCACCTTGTGATCCGAAAGCGAGTGGCCATTCAGCTCGGCCAGGGCCTCGACTTCTGCAAACAGGCGGGTCATCTCCGGATCCAGATCGACCAGGTCGACGCGCTCCACGGTGTCGTGCTTGAGGATCTCCCGGACCGCCATGCCATCGCCCCCGCCGAGCACCAGCACCTTGCGGGGATCCCGGAGCATGCCCATGGCCGGATGGATCAGCGCTTCGTGGTAGCGCGACTCGTCCACAGTGGAGAACTGGATGTTGCCGTCGATGAACAGGCGCAGATCGTCGTGCCAGCGCGTGAGCACCAGGCGCTGGTAAGGCGTGCTGCGGGCGAAGAGGATCTCGTCGTCGTAGATGACATCCTCGAGCAGGGTGGTGGTCCAGCCGGCGGTGACCAGGCCCGTCAAGAGAAAGGCGGCCACGAGCAAGGTCATGCCGAAGAGCAGCCGGACCCGCCGCATCTGCCGGCGGAAGAGATGCAAGCCGATCCCGGCCACGGCCGCGTTCAGCAAGCCGAACAGAAAGCCCGTCCGCACCAGGCCCAGGGCCGGCAGGAGAAGCAGCGGGAAGAGCAGCGAGGCCGCCAGCGCGCCCAGGTAGTCCAGGGCCAGCACGTTGCCGAGCGCCGCCCGCAAGGTGGTCTGCTTGCGCAGGATGCGCACGAGCAGCGGGATCTCCAGGCCCACCAGCGTGCCGACCAGCAGCAGGACCAGGACCAGCAGCGGCAGGTAGGTGTCCAGCACCGCGAAGGACGAAAACAGCAGCAGGGCGAACGAACCGCCGATGACGGCGATGGCGATCTGCGCGCTCAGAAAGACAAGCAGCAGCCTGCGGGTCACGAAGCGGCTGATGAAGCTCCCCAGCCCCATGGCCGAGAGGAACAGGCCGATGACCAGCGAGAACCAGGTCACCGATCCGCCGAGCAGGTAGGAGGACAGCGCGCCGGCCAGCAGTTCGTAGATGATCCCGCACGCGGCCACCGCGAAGACCGAGGCGAGCAGGATCGGGCCAGAGCCGCGGACGAGCGTCCCGGCCGCTTCGTCTGCCTGCTCGTCGTCCGTGCTGACCTGGCCGGGCTCGACGGCGAAGGCGTCCCGATCCTGCGCCTCGCCGCCGCCGGCCTCGGACGGCTCGCGCTCGGCGGCGGCTCCGTCCTCGGGCGCCGAATCCTGGTCTGCCATGGGGGTCTGCTCCGGAATCGGGATCGGGAATACGAGATCCCTTACGGCGAGGTCAGTGCATGGCCGAGGCGACGATGATCGACAGGCCGATCAGCAAAGAGCCGATGATGATACCCAGTGCGGTGTTCTGGTCGTCTTCGATCTCCTTGCGGATGCTGAACGGCATCAGCTTGTTGAAGATGACGAACGCCAGGCCGAACACCAGCATCCCTATCAGGGAGTAGATGAGCGTCCCCAGCATCAAGGCCGGTCTCAGTTCGGTCAGCAGCTGGTCCATGAAGCCCTCCGAAGTTCGTCAGTTGCCAGATTCGCTACTTGCCGCCGAGAAAGCCACCCCGGGAGTGGCGGCGATGATGGCCGAAGTAGACGAAGCTACTCCGGTGCCGCGGCCGGTCGTTGGTGCTGTGCTGTCGGATGCTGACCGGCTTCTCCAGCCCGCCTGGCAGACCCCAGCCGCGGGCCGAGGCGAAGAAGCTCCCGGCTGTGACCACGGCCAGGACCGCGCCTGCAATGATCAGCCCGAAGTGACCCATGTCTGCACCTCCTGCTCCTCGCCGGCTCTTTCCGGGCACGAGCCCGAATCATCACATCCTATCCATGTCGTCCCAGTCGGTCTCTTCCTTGTCGTCGTCGTCCATCGCCGGCGCCCAGCGCCGCTTCTCGAAGAGGTAGCCCCGCAGCCAGACGTAGAACGGGATCAAGCCGATGCCGAGGAAGGCGAAGAAGAAGTAGCGGGAGAGAACCTCGCCCTCGTAGAGCACGACCTGGATGGCCGGACCGGATGGGGCGCTCATCCGGCTCGACGGCTTCGAATCCGTCGGAGCCGTCGCGACGCCGCTCGATCCCTTGGCGAGCAGGCGGTACTCGCCGGCCTTGGGTGCCTTGAAGAAAACCTCGGTCTCCGAGCTGCCCTCGGTCCAGTGCTCGCCCTCCTCCGTGCCCTCGTAGTACTCCACGTCGCCGCCGCTCGTCGCCACGACCTGATCCTCGGCGTCGACCAGGGCCACGTCCAGCGACACCCAGTTGTTGCGGACCGGCGAGCTCATCTTCAGCCGCATGACACCGCCGCCGCTGATGGCGAACGGCTTGCTCAGGCGCTCGGTGCTGTAATCGGAAGGGCCCAGCGAGGCCTGATAAACCGGTCGGCTCTCGCTCAAGACCGACCAGCTCAGCCCCAGCAAATTGAGCGCGGCGAAGACCAGGCCCACCCACATGAGCTGCGTCATCTTGGGGTTGCGCACGAAGGGCTGGGCCGGGTGAACGCCGGCCGCTTCCCAGACCGGCGGCTTCAGCTTGAAGGCCTCCCAGACCTGCTCGGGCGCCATGTAGTCGCCGATGAAGTAGTCCACACCCCGGCCGCTGCCGCCCGACTCGATGCCAAACTGGCGGGGCGGGGCGATCAGGCAGGCCGCCTTGAATGAATCGTTGGCGTTGGCCACCCAGGGCAGGGCGCCGTCCACGTAGACGATGCGCGCCCGCACTTCCCCGAAGAAGAGGAACTCCTGGTCCCCCACCATGACCGGGTACTTGGGCTCCAGGTTGAAGACGTGGGTCTTCGGGGCCTGGCGGGTGTTCTGGCTGAGCACGAAGTGGCCGTTCTCCTCGGCCAGCCAGAGGTAGCCCTTGCCGGGGTTGTAGAGGATGTACTCGCGCGAGTCATAGCCTTCCTCGTCCCGGACCAGCACGCGGCCCGAGACCTCGTACTCGACGCCCCGGAGCTTGCCCTTCTGTCCGATCTCGAGCAGGAAGTTGGGATCGAAGCCCTTGGGGTTGATCCCCATGACCGCCATCTCTGTGCCGCTGAGATCCAGGTGGGCCCCGCAGTAGGTGCAGACCAGCGTCGCCACGTCGCGGTCCTTGGGCCGCTCCACCGGACCGCCGCAGTTGGGGCAGTCCACGTCCTTGGCTTCCTGGCTCGGACCAATCGGCGAGCGGTCGTCGTCCACGACCAGCTGCTCGTGAGAAAGCGTCCGTCCGAGATAGGCGTGGGGCGCCTCCTCCTCGTCGAACTCCAGCGTCGCGTTGTGCTGGCCGTCCGCGGTGGCCAGGTCCAGGAAAGGGTACTGCTCGCCCGGCAGCAGGGTGAAGGGCAGCTGGCCCTCGCCGCCGACGCATCGGGCCTCGCCGATCTCGCGGACGGTGAACTCCATGCCGGACAGCCTGACCGTGTAGCCCACGTCGATCTCGTCCGGTCTGGGCAGGGCCTCTTCCACCTTGAGCGAGCGAGCCAGGGCCAGCTGCCGGCCGTCCTCGCTCACCCAGGCCGACTTCTGGCCGTCGATCATCAAGTACCACTCGTCCCAGCCTCCGCGGTCGACCTCCAGCCGCACGTGGCCCACGACCTCGAAGCTGCGCTCGAGCAGCTTGCCCGTGGCCCCCATGTACAGCCGGGTGTCTCCCTGGGGCAGGATGGACCGCTGCCCCATGTGCACGGCCGCGTCCTCGCTCCAGTACAACGTGGTCTGGCAGTACTCGCAGACCAGCATGGAGATGCCCGGGTTGACGAGGTCGTGGCTCCCGCCGCAATTGGGACAGGTGATCTGGCGTGCCATCGTGGAACAGCGTATGCATTTCCGGCGCTCAAGTCAACCGCGGGATTTGCGGGATTTGACAATCCGAGCGCTGCGAGCAGACAATCGCCTCGTGTCGCGCGAGGCGAACAGGTTCACCCGCCGCAGCCTGCTCAAGCTGGGCGGCTGCGCCGCTGCGGGCTCGGTGCTCCTGCCGGCCCTGCAGGGCTGCGCCCGCAACCTGCTCAAGCTGCCGCTGCCCTTCGGAGGCCAGGTCAAGGGCGAGCGCTACGCCGCAGGCCACGAGCTTCGCGACGGCCGGCTGGCCGTCCAGGTTCCGCCGGCCGAGGGCCCGCTCCACGACGCGGTCATCATCGGCGGGGGGCCGTGCGGGCTCGCCTGCGCCTGGAAGCTCCTCCGCTCTGGAATGGAATCGGTGCTGGTCGTCGACAAGGAGGACGTCCTCGGGGGGCTTTGCCGCGGCGGGACCGAGGATGGACTGTCCTTCGTGGTGGGATCGCACTACACCGACTTCCCCCACCCGGCCTGCAAGCACCTGGGCGAGCTGTTCCAGGAGCTCGGCATCATCGTCGGCTTCACCGAGACCGGCTGGCCGATCATCGACGAGCGCACCTTCCTCAAGCAGAGAGACGCACGCAACATCTTCACCGGCTCGGTCTGGCACCACGACGAGTTCCCCCATCCCCTGGCGAGCGGGCGCGACGAGCGCGAGCTCGAGCGCTTCGAGGAGACCTGCCGCAGGTGGTCTTCGTGGGCGGACGGGAAGAACAGGCCGGCCTTCGGCATCCCGATCGCCCGCATCAGCCGCGCCCCCGAGGTCCGCGCCCTGGACGAGATCTCCCTGACCACCTGGCTCGAGCGGGAAGGCTACCGGTCGGATCTGCTGCGCTGGTTCTTGACCAACCGGCTGCAGGACGAGTACGGCACGCCGATCGAGCGCTTGCCCGCCTGGGCCGGGATCCAGTTCTTCCGCACCGTGCTCCCGGATCCGGACGCCGCCGATCGCGGCAACGAGCCCAACTCGCTCACCTGGGACGAGGGGCTGGGCTTTCTGGGCCGGCGGATGGACGCCCTGCTCCCCGACGCCTGGAAGCGCACGGGTCTGTGGGCCGTGCGGGTCGAGAACCTCGAGGGCGGCAGGGTGCGCACGATCTGCTACGACCCGCGGCGCCGGAGCTTCCACACCTTCCTGTCCCGGCACGCGGTCGTGGCGGTGCCCAAGATGCAGGTCTACGACCTGGTCTGCGACCTGGAGGCGGCCGGGCGGACCGAGTTCGAAGACCTCCCCTACGTGTCCTGGCTCGTGGCGGTTGTCCACCTGGACCGGCTGCCCACCTTCCCTGGCGGCTCGGTGGGCTGGGACAACCTGCTATACGGCTCGTGGACCCTGGGCTACCTCGACAACCAGCACCAGCACACGCCCGCCGTCGCCCCGGACAAGCCCCACGTCCTGTCGCTGTATGCCGCCTTTCCATACAACACCAAGCAGGAGCGCTACGAGATGCTCAGCTACGGCTGGGACTACTGGGCGCGCCTGATCCTGCTCGAGCTCGAGCGGGCCCACCCGGACATCCGGCGCTGTATCCGCAAGATGGACATCTGGAAGTGGGGCCATCCCATGCGGCAGACCCACGTGGGCACGATCTTCGGCCCGCTGCGCCGGCAGATGTGCCGCCCCTTCGGCCACGTCCACTTCGGCCACGCCGACGTGTGTGCGATCCCGGTCTTCGAGGAGGCGAGCGCTCGAGGGGTGGAGATCGCCGAGTCGATCCTCGCCGACCTGGGCGTGGACTTCCGCTCCTCGCTCGAGGTCTTCGACTGAACCATGCGCGCCACCGAGCTCCACCGCGCGCCGCTCGCTGCCAGGCTGGCCATCTCCGGCTTCGTCCTGGTGGCGATCGCCGGCCTGTCCGTCTGCGAGCTGCTGGTCAACTACAGCCTGCACGGCCTCGAGCACGTGGAGCTGCCCGGCCTGGAGTCGATCCGGGCTCGCTACGCCTACCCGCGGCTCAAGGCCGCGGTGCTGACCGACATGGGCGAGTACCTCGACGATCCGAGCGAGGGCGAGCTGATCGCGCGCTGGTGCGACGAGGGCGGCGGGCGCTATGGCTTCTACGAGCGCGTCGAGCCGGTGCTGGCCAGGCGCTGCGCCATCTGCCACGGCAACGGGGCCACCCGGGGGGACGTCTCGCTCGTCACCTGGGCCGAGGTGGCGCCGCTGTCCACGGTGCCGGGCGCATCGGTCGAGGAGCTCAGCTCCACCACCCACACCCACCTCTTCGCCATCGGCCTGCTGCTGCTCGTGCTCGGCGGGCTCTTCGCCCTGACCCGCTTCGCCGACTGGCTCAAGCTGGCGCTGGTCGCGCTGGCCTACCTGTCGCTGGCCGCCGAGGTCGGCGGCTGGTGGCTCGCCAGGTTGTCAGAGGGCTGGGCGCTGCTGGTGCTCGTCGCCGGGCTTCTGCTCGCCCTGTCCATCGCCACCCTCGGCACCCTGCTGCTCGTCGATCTCTGGCGCCTGGAGAGGCGGGCTTGACGGCCGAGCCGCCAGCCCAGGCCCCAGAGCAGCAGCGAGAGACCGAGGGTCTCCATGCCGAGCACGATCCCGTGCCCGACGGCGACAGCCGGGGAGTGCTTGCCGAGGTAGATCGGAATCGCCGCGGCGGCGGTGATGACCGGCACCGCGCCCAGGCAGGCGAGGACTGCTCGCTTCCTGCGGGGCCAGCTGCCCGCATCGCTCGGGCCCGAGATCGCGGCCTGCCCGGCTGCCCACTTCCGGATGGCGAACGCCAGGAGCGCGAGGCCGATCAGGGTGAGGGCGTGCTGGAGGATGAAGCTCGCGCCGCACGGCCGGCCGAAGAGCTCGAACAGAGGAGCTGCGAGCGCGGGCACCCGGCGCGCGATGAAGCCGTCCGCGTGGGTGCAGGCGTCGATGAGCAGGTGGGTGAAGGCGCCGAGTACCACCGCGATGGACGCCAGCACGAGGGTCCGGCCTCGGATCGGGCGAGCGGGACGTGCCAGCCGGGGCTGCCAGCCGGGGGGCGCGAGCGCGATCAGGGCCGGCACTATCAGGATCCGGTAGAGCCACCACACGAGCAGACTGGCGGGCAGGCTGAACCAGAGCAGCGATTCGAGCGTGTGGGTGTGGGCGTGGACGTAGTCGCCGGGCACGAAGTAGCCGAAGTCGGGGGCCATGGAGCCGATGACCAGGGCCGACCAGACTCCGCGCCTCGATGCCCAGCCGGCGATCGGGAGCACCGCGGCCGGGTGTGCGAGGGTGAACGGCATGCTGGTATGCTCCTACGAGCAAGCTGCGTGCCAGGACCGCGAGAGCGGGCCATCCAGTGGAGATCCGGACGCCTGTGCTGATCCTTGGCGCGTCTGGCCATCGAGAGCGTGTCGAAAGCCACGCGTCTGGTGAGGGCGCATCGACTCTGCTATGCCGAGCCACGCGGATTGTCGATATACGGAGGTGCTTTCCATGGGAGCAAGAGCCGTGCAGCACTTGTCACGTCCTCTAACCCAGGGCTTCGCCCTGGGCTATCATATTGCGCCCCTGCGGGGCTTCGCTGTGCTCGATCTTGCCG
>JAFGRB010000380.1 GCA_016935365.1 Deltaproteobacteria bacterium | reverse complement strand
GCCGAAGGCCGAGGGAGGGGGGCGCGTAGCTTGGTCAATCATCGTGATTGCGTGCCATTTCCCGGCCAAATCATGGGGTATATACTTATCGTGACTTGCGCAAACCCGCACTGCAAGCGCACTTGCGAACAGCGCGGATGGCTCAGATGCTACGTCCCTAGCCCCTGAATCCCCGCATCCACCCCAGCGCCTCATCCAGCTCGTCCTTGCCGCGCAGCGCCTCCATCCATCTCTCCGGGATGCCCTCGAGCCCGAAGCGCGCCCCGAGCAGCGCCCCGGCCACGGCCGCGTTGGTGTCCGTATCCCCCCCCATGCTCGTCACCTCGACCAGCCCGTCCTCGAAGCGCTCCGCGTCCCGGAGCGTGGTGAGGGCCCGCTCCAGGCAGAGCAGCACGAAGCCGATCGGCGCCTCCGCGTGCGCCGGGGGAAGGCGATCGCGCACTCCCTGCACCGCCTGGCCCACGATCTCGCTCTGGCCCGCGCAGGCGGCAGCGGCCGCCCCGAGCGCCGCGCCCACGTCGGGCCCGCGCCGCACCAGCGAGGCCAGGGCCGCGTTGAAGACCACGCAGGCCCCGGTGCAGCGCGGGTCCGGGTGGGTCAGGGCGGAGAGCGCCTCGGACTCGGCCGCCAGGCGCGGATCGTCCGGCGCGCGCACCAGGCCGGTCGGCGCGGCGCGCATCAGCGAGCCGTTGCCCGCCCCGCCGGGCTTGCGCCGCAGCATCTCGGTCCGCATGTCGGCCAGGCCGACGCCCTCGTCGACGAGCGAGAGCGCCAGGCGGGTCTGCATGCCCACGTCCTTGGGCCCCGCGCGCAGCCAGCGGTGCATGCGCCGCAACGCCTCCTCGGGCTGGAAGCCCGCCCCCGCGTCCGCGTACGCCGCCGCGGTCGCGATGGCCAGCGCCGTGTCGTCGGTCCACTCGCCCTTCTCCCACAGCCCGCCGGCCCGCATCTCGCTCCAGCGGCCGAAGTGGGTCCGGATCGAGCGCCCGGTCATGAACTCCACCGGCGCGCCCAGCGCGTCGCCGACCGCGAGCCCGTACCAGGCTCCGGCCCGCCTCGATTCGATCGCATCCATGTCTTCCTCCGGTCACGGTCGTCCCGCCGGGTCCCGATGCGAGGACCCGGTCCGAGCCCGGGCGTTTCTCGTTCAGCACATCGCCACGGCACCGCGCCTCGGCCCCGGCTAGCGGAGGTCCCGCTCGGCCGCGAGCTCGGCCGCCATGCCGAGCACCAGGTTCATGAAGGTGTAGGCGGTGCTGTCCGGCAGGTAGCCGGCCGGCATGCCGTCGTACCAGCTCTCCGGGTTGATGATCCGGTACTGGACGCCGTTCGACTCGTGCTCCCTGAGCTGCGCCAGGGTCTCGGCGTAGAAGTTGGCGTCCGAGCTCCCGTCGGCCGTGTTGTACATGAAGCCCATGTCGATGCCCCGCACCGCGCAGTAGGCCTGGATCGAGCGCAGCCTGGCGTTCTGATCCAGGGCCGCCCCGCCGAAGGACTCCGGCGCGTGGGTCGCCTTGTAGTACGGCTCGTAGGGGTTGTCGAGGATCACGAAGTCGAGCCGCTCGCCCGCCCGGGCGATGGCCGGCAGCAGCACGTCCAGCACCTGGTTGTAGTCGTAGCCCGAGCCGCGCGAGTAGTTGGCCACGTCCGTCCCGAAGAAGCACTCCAGGCCCTGGAAGCGCCAGTGGTCGAAGTTGATCCCCAGGCCGATCCGGATCTGCGGGTAGGCCGCGTGGACGGCCTGCATGTAGGCGACCACCTGCTCGGCCGACTCCTGCAGCGAAAAGCCGCACTCGCCCGCAGCCCCGCCGTCGCCGACCTGCCGCCCGCCGTCGATGATCCGGCTCACCGGCCCGTCCATCATGATCAGATCCACCCGGCCGCCGGCGTCGACCACCCGGTCGACGAGCCCGATCAAGCCGTTGGCGGACGCGATGCCGGTGCCGTTCGGGTTCGTGCACGCGTCGCCGCCCCGCGTGCCCGCGGTCTCCAGGCCGAGCTGCATGCCGTGCGCGTCCAGGAAGGCCACCATCTGGCCGACGTCCAGGATCCAGTCGCGCTCCTGGTCGTTGTCGTTGAGCTCGCGCTCGTGGAGCTTGAAGACCCGGGTCGCGGCCGCGGCGCCCTCCCAGGCGGCGCCCGGCGCGAAGAGCGCGTTGTTGTCGTAGCGGAAGTCCGGCGTGACCCAGATCTCGTACGGCTCGTCTCGAAGCTCGAGCCCGATGTCGTCGAAGAGGCAGTCGGTGCCGGGCTGCACGCCGAGCATGACGACCGCCTGCCGGGTGGCCTCGGGCGCCAGGAACTCCCCGCCGTGGAAGCTGTAGGCGGCCGGCCGGTCGTCGCCGGCCCAGTCGTTGTCGTAGCGCAGCACCCCGCCGCCGGCGTCCAGCCAGGCGACGGTCACCTTGTAGCGGCCGCTGCCGGCCGTCTGCCGGACCTGCGCGTGGAGCCGGTAGCGCCGGCCCTCGTAGGCCAGAAAGGGCGGGGAGTTGAGCGAGGCCCCCGAGGCCCCGCCCTGGAGCAGGCAGGCGCTCGCGCCGTTGTTGGCGTCGGGCGAGACGGAGACCGAGCCGGTCGCGCCGGTCCAGGAGCCGAGGCCGCTCTCGAAGCCGCCGTTCGGCGGCCGGCTGCAGTCCTCCCAGGCCCCGGCGTGATCGTCGGCGCAGTCCGGGCCGCGGTCGCAGCTCCGGCCGAAGCCGTCGCCGTCGGCGTCGACGCAGGACGCGCAGCCGCTCGCGGTCCAGTTGTCCGGGTCCGCGTCGCAGCGGTCGTCCCCGCCCGGGCAGGCCGTTGCGTCGTGGCCGTCGTGACCGTCGCCGTCGGAGTCGGTGCAGCCCGCGCAGCCGCTCCAGATCCCCGCGTCGCCGTCGTCGCAGTCCGGGCCCAGGTCGCAGCCCGCGCCCCGGCCGTC
>JAFGRB010000379.1 GCA_016935365.1 Deltaproteobacteria bacterium | reverse complement strand
CAGCTTCACCCCAAAACGACCGCCCTTCGGGCGGCCAGCCCTGAAAACAAACGCGGTTTGGAAACCGCGCTTGTTTTAGGGCTAGTAGTAGACCAGCAGCGGGAAGCCCGCGGGGTGGGCGCCGTCCTTGCCGAAGAGGACCTGCTCGACCGCGGGCTCGGCGCCGTCGATGGCGAGCTCCATCTGCACCCGCTTGCCCGCCGGCACCTGCATGTCCAGCCCGTCGACGCCCTGGCGGACCGTGACGGAGAAGAGCAGGATTCGGTCCGTGGCGAGCTCCACCCAGCCCGAGCCCGGATCCGCGAGGCGCTTGTGCACGGCCAGCGGGCGGTCGAAGTCGATCCGGCCGGAGAACAGCACGGGCTGCGGGGCGCTCCAGCGAATGTGAACCCCGTCCTGGTCGGACCAGAAGAAGATGGCCGGCCTGTCCCCGGGGGCGATCTCGGGCTTGCCGCGCACCTGGGCGGCCTTGACGATCTTGGGTCGCGGCGGCTGCTGGGCCGCGGCGCTGGCGGCCAAGGCCATCGCCGCGAGCAAGGAGAGCAGGGCTGCTGCGCGCTGCATGGGAACCTCCGGCCCAGGCATGCTAGGTCCTACTCGGGGGTGACGTCAAGAGAAGCTGATTAGCTGGGATCGACGATCTTGCCCATGAAGAGCAGCGCGCCGGTGCTGCGCTCGTGGATGACGAAGAGGAAGGGCCGGTCTGCGCGCATGGTGAAGGTCTCCGGCTGCTGAGTCGAGGTCGTGCCGAACTCGACCGAGGTCACCGCGGCCGCCTCGGTGCCCTCCTCGTCGACCTTGACGTAGGTCTTGTGCTTGACCTGGGTGATGGCCAGGCCTGCGTCGGGATTGATCCCGGAGAAGTCGGCCCCGGGGCCGAAGGCGATACCCATGCCCAGGCTCTGCAGGGCCTCGTTGAGGCTCGCCTCCCACTCCAGCTCGAAGCTCGGCAGGTAGAGGTGGGCCTCTCCGACGTGCATGGCCGCGTGCCAGGCCGCCCAGGCCTCGGCGTCCAGCTCGGCGGCCAGCGCGTCGATGTCGCTGCTCCCGGCGGGCAGCAGGACCGTCATGGCGAACAGCCCGTCGCCATAGGGAAGCTCCACGGCCTGGACCTCCTCGTTCTGGAGGTGGGCCAGATCGCTGTGCAGGTGCATCAGGGGCACGCTCGCCTGGCCGCCGTCGGCCAGGTGGAAAGGCGCATCCCGGGTCTCGTCCGGATCGAACTGGGTGGTCCAGTCGCCCTTGAAGTAGACCGCGTTGATCAGGTACATGACCGCGTAGGGCGGGATGGCGTCCAGGATGCTGTCGATCTTTCCGTGGGTCTTCTCGTCGACCCAGCCGTTGATCACATCCACCGAGGCCGGATCGGCGAAGTCGAGCGTCTCGGCCACGGCGTAGAAGGAGTCCGCAAGGCGCTGGATGAAGTCGGCCAGCACCTCGAAGCCCTGCTGGATCCAGACCGAGTTGGCGATCTCCATCTGGACCAGCGGATCCACGCCCTGCAGCACGTCGGTCAGGTTGTGGTAGCCGGTGTTGCACTCGGCCAGGCTCTGCTCGTCGAGGTTCAGAGTCGCGCGCACGGCCTCGAAGGTCTCGCCGCCGGCCCCGTTGAGCACCATGCCGAGCGCGATCGAGACGCTCAGCGGGGAGATGAAGGTGTTCTCTCCCGGCTCGTCGACCTGCTCGAAGAGCTCGAAGCCGAAGGCGTTGCTGGACTCGACCAGGCCCTGCTCGAGCTCGGTGATCTCGGGCAGCTCGCGCTGCGGCTGCTCGGGCGCGGCGTTGCAGGCCGTGAAGGCGAGCGCAGCCAGGGCGCTCGCGAGGAAGGACAGGCTCTTGCATCTCATCGCATCTCTCCTCATGCCTTGCATTGGTTCTCGCCTTGCGAAGCAAATGACATGCCAGCGGCTTTGTTCTTGTATTTCAAATGAGTATGAGTAGATCCGGGCGGACCGAGCCTCAGAAATACGAGCTTGACAGCTCGTTTTGTGAGGCCAACAAGCTTGACCCGCCCAGGGGGCCGGGTATGCTTCTCGGATGGTCAACCCGGAATCGAGGTCCGAGAGCATGCGAGCTGAGAACCTTACTGTCCCATCGAGGCCGCTCGCCCGCCTGGTGCGGGAGAGCGCAGTGGTCGGCGGCCTGGCAGCCCTGACGGCCCTGGCCTCCAAGCTGGCTCTGCCGCTTCCATGGACGCCGGTGCCGGCCACCTTCCAGGTGGCGGCGGTGGTCTTCGCGGGCGCGGCCTTCGGCTCGCGCCGGGCTGCGCTCGCCCAGCTGGTCTACCTCGCATGCGGCTTCGCCGGTCTTCCGGTCTTCGCCTCCTGGACCGCAGCCGGGCCGGCCGTGCTGGCCGCACCGTCGTTCGGCTACCTGCTGGCCTTCCCGCTGGCGGCCTGGCTCGCGGGCGCGCTTCGCCATCGCTGGCTCGGCGGCCTGGCCGCGCTGGGCGTCATCTACGCGCTGGGCGCAGCCTGGCTGGCTGGCTTCTTCGCGCTCGGCAAGGCCCCGCTCGACCTGACCGAACTGCTGTGGGTCGCCGTGGTCGGCTTTCTGCCTTTGGACCTGGCCAAGGTCGCCCTGGCGGTCTGGAGCGCAGGGCCGGTGCGGGCGCGCCTGGCGTTGCCGCGCTGAGCTGGCTGTGGTAGTCTCGGGCGAGTCAACTCCGAGGAGAGCGAAGATGAAGATAGTGGAGAGAGTCCTGGTCTCGTTGCTCTGCGGCCTTTTGGCTGCTGCGGTCCTGGCCTGCAGCACGACGTCGGAGCCCGAGTCCGACGCGGTCATCGTGCCGCCCGACAAGACCGACAACTTCATGTCCGAGACCGCCCAGGAGTACATGCTCGAGGGCACGACCACGGTGACGATCGAGCGCATCCTGGAGGGCGAGCCCGAAGAGCTGAGGCTGGCGCGGGTCCGAGAGCTCATCCCGCTCAAGCAGATCGTGATCGGCTGGTTCCTGCTCCAGTACGTCAAGCCGCACGACTCCCACGGCGAGAGCGACTACGGCGGCTTCGACTGCCTGACGAAGAACGGCTCCTACGAGGACCTGGACATCCGAGACACGGGCGACGGCCTGACCTACTCCTTCCGTTTCCGCCAGGAGATCGCCGGGACCCTCGACCTGCTCGAGAAGCTGCCCGACACCTGGCTTGACGACGACGGCCACACCCACTTCATCCTCAAGGTGGGCAAGATCACGAACTCCGAGATGGAGCAGCTCGAGGTGAACGACGAGTGGTACCGGCGCTCGCCCTGGGGCGACTTCGACCCGAGCAAGGTCTCGGCCGACAGGATCGAGGACCAGGAGCTCACGATCTGGCCCGAGCCCCGATCGACAGACGCCTGGATCGACTACAACGCGCTCTTCGCCGACGGCGAGGTCACGATCGGGATCCACTTCGGCTGGGACTACCACGCCGAGTACCACCTCAAGCACTCCGAGGACGTCTATGACTGGCTGGTCGCGCGCGGCTTCGACTCCCCGGTCGATGCCTACGGTGACTACACGCGCAGCAGCGGGCCTCTGACCCGCACCATCGACGCGAACGGCAAGGACGTGCTGGCCAAGGTCTGGCTGTACTGGGGCAAGCCGGGCACGGACTGCGATCCGGACACCGACGCCGGCGGCCGGGTGCTCGAGCAGGACATGCGGGATTCGTTCAAGAACAAGGAGGTCATCGTCTTCTCCGGCCACTCGGGACCGTTCTACGGCTTCGCCCTGGCCAACTGGCGCGTGACCGAGGAAGGCGATCTGGACGACAGCGAGATCCCCGGCCTCGACATGCCCTCGGGCGTCTACCAGGTCGTGATGGCCGAGGGCTGCGAGACCTACGGCATGGGCCAGGGATTTTGGGACAACCCCAACAAGTCCGACCGCAGCAAGGTCGACGTGATCACGACCACCTCGTTCTCCAACGCGTCCACCCCGGCCGCGGTGACCGACTTCCTGACCGCCATGGTCGGGGCAGACAGCTCCTCCAACGTGCACAAGCCCCAGACCTTCCGGCAGCTGCTCGTCGATCTGGACCGCAACTCGTACTGGTTCTCGACGATGTACGGGGTGCACGGCATCGACGACAACCCGCACCTGCACCCGTACGCCGATCCGGCCGTCTTCTGCCAGAGCTGCCGCTACGACAGCGAGTGCGGAGTCGGGCACCGATGCGCCAAGCTCAACGAGGAGGAGAAGGCCTGCTTCGCGGAGTGCACCGCGGACGACGGGTGCCCTGACGGCTGGAAGTGCATGGACGTCGCGGTCGGCTACACCATGGAGTCGAAGGCCTGCGTGCCGGTCAACCTGACCTGCGTCCAGGAGCCGCCGGAGATCGAGGTGCCGGAGCTGATGATCAACGAGCTGCTGGCCGATCCGCCGTCCGATCTCGCAGGCGATGCCAACGGCGACGGGGTGCGGGACGCCTCGCAGGACGAGTTCGTCGAGATCTACAACCACGGCCAGAGCCTGGTGGATCTGGAGGGCTGGCAGATCGCCGACGCCACCGGTACCCGCTTCGTCTTCCCGCACGGCGCGACGCTCATGAGCGGCGAGGCGGTGGTGGTCTTCGGCGGTGGCGAGCCGGCGGGCGACTTCGGCGGCTCGATCGCCCACGCGACCGCGAGCATGCTGGGTCTGAACAACTCGGGCGACACCGTCCTGCTGGTCGCGCCGGACAAGACCGTGGTGGACCGGGTCGACTTCGGACGCGAGGGCGGACAGGATCGGTCGCTGGTCCGCGAGCGGGACGGCGATCCGACCGCCGCGTGGGTGCCGCACCCCGGCGAGCCCTTCTCGCCGGGCAAGCGCCAGGACGGCTCGGCCTTCTGACATGCCGGTCCTGCCCTTCTCCGCGTGGCTGGATGCGGAGGGGCTGTCGTTCGGTCTCGGCCCGGCGCATCTGGACGCCATCCGCGAACGCAGCCAGAGAGGCGAGAGCGCAGGCGCGCTGCTCGACGACGAGGCGCTGCAGCGCGCGGGCCTGCATCCGGATCACCTGCTGCGGATCCGCCGGGCCGTGCTTCGCCATGCGGCGCTGTGCGAGGCGGCCCGGGGCCTGGATGCGCCCGAGCCGATCCGCAACGCGCTCCAGGCCGCGACCTGGCGCTGGGCACGGCGGGAAGCGCCGGGCGATCGGGTTCGGCAGGCCGAGCTGGCCGGAGTGCTGGCCAGCCTCGCGTCGGCCGCGCTGGAGCGCGGACGGCTGAGGATGCACCTGAAGCGAGCCGGAGATCCGCGCAGCGAGCAGGTGGCCGATCTGGCCGAGCGAACCGAGGGCTGCGACGAGATTCCGGCTCACCGCTGGTTCGCGGCCGCGCGGGCGGTCGCGGACGGCCTGCTGTGGATCGAGGTCCTGCCGCCCGAGGGCGAGCTGAAGGGAGCGGGCGCGGGGCTCGCGGACCGCCTGGCGCACGGGCTTGCCAAGCCGGTGCTGGATCGCATCGCCGAGCGAGCCGAGCGGAGCGCCATCGCTTCGGCCGCGACCGCCTTGAGCTCGCTGCTCTCGACACCGCCCATCCAGGCCGCGGTGGCCGGCCTGCTGGTGGACGCACGCTGCATCCGGGTCGCCCTGCCCGAGTCGGACGAGGACTCGGAGTTCGGCCTTCGGGATCTCGAGAGCCTGGCGGCCTGGCTCGCCGCGCGCGACGTGAAGTGGGCCGGCCTGTCCCGTCTCAACTCGGCCCCGATGGCGGGTCTGGTCGAGGCGCTCTCCGCGCAGGGCGTGAGCGTGGAGATGGTCCGGGAGGCCGGGCTGATGAAGCAGGCCCGCAAGGCCTGCCAGGGGCAGAAGCACTCGCCGCATCTCAAGCTCGCTGCGGCCCGGGTGGTCGCCGGCCGGTTGCGGGATCCGCTCTCGGGCTATGCCGGGCTGGAGCCGGATGAGCTGGGCCTGGGCGAGTACCTGGACCGGGTCGATGCATCCCGTCTGCATGCGGCGCTGGCCGATGCGCGGGACGTGGCCGTCTGGCAGCGCGAGCACGGCCGGGCGCAGGGGCCGGCAGCCCGGGGCGTGGCGGCCAACCCCATGGTGCGCAAGCTGGCGGACATCGTGCCCGGCATGGAGCTCGTGGGCGTGGTGGCCAACCTGACCGGCTTCGGGGCCTTCGTGGATGTCGGGCTCGAGAGCCAGGGGCTGGTCCACGTCTCGGAGATGTCGGACGAGACCTTCGTCTCCCATCCGTCGGAGGTCCTGCAGGTCGGGCAGCGGGTCCGGGTCCGCGTACTGGAGCTGGACATGGCGCGCGAGCGGCTGTCTCTGAGCATGCGGGGGGCGCGAAACGAAACTCGCCGAAAAGGCCGGGAGCGGCGCCTCCAGTCGCTGAGGGCCTTGGACGAGCTGTTCAAGAAATGAGGTGGCTTCGACGATGAGGATCATCGAGATTGAGGACCTGGAGTCCAATCGCGCTCTGTACGACGAGATCTGCGATGTGCTCGAGAAAGGGGGGCTGGTCTGCCTTCCCTGCAACGCCAGTTACCGCATCGTGGCCGATCTGACCTCCGAGCAGGCGGTCCTGCGCCTGCTACAATCCAAGCGGCGCACGCAGCGGAAGCCTGCCCTGGTCTTCGTCGAGGACGAGTCCATGCTCGAGCGGGTGGTCGAGGAGATCGATCCGCTGGCGCGCAAGCTGGCGCAGCGCTACTGGCCGGGCTCGGTGACCATCCTCTTCCGGGCGCATCCGGATCTGCCGGCGCGTGCGATCCGAGAGCTGGGCAAGAAGCGGGGCAAGATCGGCGTCCGGGTGCCCGCCCACCCCGTGGCGCGAGAGGTGGTCGGCAGGCTGGGACGACCTCTGCTGGTCTCCAGCGCCAACCCGGAGACGAAGAAAGGCGCTGGCTCCCCGGCCCAGATCCGCAAGAACTTCCTCGGCCGGATCGATCTGTTCATCGACGCGGGCGACCTGCCGGACGGCACCGCATCCACGGTCGTCGAGGTGGAGCGCGGCCGGGCGAAGGTCACCCGGGCCGGGGCGGTGGACCTGGCAGAGATAGAGCGGCTCGCCGACGGGTGAGGCGGTCGCCGAGCAGAGGGGTGAGCTCCATGGACCTGTTTTTCAATCCGCGCAGCGTGGCCGTGGTGGGCGTGAGCGAGTCGAAGCGCAACATGGGCCGCCACATCGTGCGCAACCTGCACGAGTTCTGCTTCGATGGCATCATCTACCTGGTCGGCCCCAAGGGCGGCACGGCCTTCGGTCGTCGGATCCACAAGTCGGTGGCCGACATCCCGGACCAGGTCGACCTGGCCATCGTGCTCGCTCCGGCACACGCCGTGCCGGCCATCGTCGAGGAGTGCGGCCAGAAAGGCATCCGGCGCCTGGTCATCGAGTCGGCGGGCTTCTCCGAGTACTCGGAAGACGGGGCGGCCATCGAGCGACAGCTGGTCGAGACCTGCGCGCGGCACGCGATCCGCTTCATCGGCCCCAACTGCATCGGCGTGATCAACATGGCGAACGGCCTGTGCGCTCCCTTCGCGAGGGTGAGCAACGTCTTTGCCCGCGGCCGGCTGGCGATCATCTCCCAGAGCGGCGGCGTGGGCCTCGGCTACCTGAACGTACTGGCGTCGGAGAACATCGGCCTGGCCAAGTTCGCCTCGATCGGCAACCGGACCGACGTGGACGAGTGCGACCTGCTCGAGTACCTGATCGACGACGAGCAGACCGAGATCATCTGCATGTACCTCGAGGGCATCGCAGACGGCCGGCGCCTGATGGACATCGCTCGCCGGACCGCCAAGCCCATCTTGCTGCACAAGTCCAACATCGGCACGCTGGCATCCGAGATCGCCCAGTCCCACACGGCGTCGCTGTCCGGCGACGACGCGGTGGTCTCGGCGGCCCTGGAGCAGGTGGGCATCGCCCGCTTCGACGACGCCCACACCCTGGTCAACTACCTCAAGATCCTGCCGCTGCCCAGGCTGCGGGGCGATCGGCTGGCCGTGCTGTCGCGCTCGGGCGGCCACGCGGTCATCGCCGCCGACGTCTGCGAGAAGGAGGGCTTTCGGCTGATCCGCTTTCCGGAGCGCTTCCTGCGCGAGATCGAGAAGCACTTCCGGGCGAACGTCATCCGGCTGACCAACCCGCTCGATCTCGGGGATCTGTTCGACTTCGACGTCTACACGCGCATCGTCGAGGAGACGCTCGAGCTCGGTGACGTCGACGGGGTGGTCTTCATGCATACCTACATCTCGGCCGTGGAGGGAACGCACTCGAGGGCGCTGTTCGAGCGCATCGAGGAGCTGTCCTTCCAGTACGGCAAGCCGGTCGCCATCTGCGTGTCCACCGACGAGGAGGAGATGTCCAAGCTGCGAAAGAGCCTACCGCACCCGGTCTACACCGAGCCCGAGGACGCTATCCACTCGCTGGCCCTGGTGCGGGACTTCGCGCACCAGGCCAGGCCCGTCCCGCGCCTGCCGGCGGGTGAGCTGGACCGGGATGCGATCTCGGCCGTGCTCGCGCGCTGCGCGGCGGAGCAGCGCGCGCCGCAGCTGGACGAGGGGCTGGCCATCCTGCGCGCGGCCGGGCTGGACGTGCCCGCCTACCGGATCGCTGCCAGCGCTGGCCAGGCCGAACAGCTGGCCGCGGAGGTCGGGGCCGAGCACGGTGTGGCGCTGAAGCTCGTCTCGGCGGCCGCCTCTCACAAGACCGACGTGGGCGGGGTACGGCTCGGGCTGCGCGGTGAGGCGGTCCGCGCGGGCTACGAGGCGATAGAGGCTGCGGCCGGCCGGGCCGGAATCCCGGCTCCGCTGCGGGTCCTGGTCCAGCCCATGGTGCCCCCCGGGGTCGAGCTGATCCTGGGCGCCAGGCGAGACGCGGCCTTCGGGCCGGTCGTCCTGGTGGGTCTGGGGGGCATCTTCGTCGAGATCCTGCGCGACACGGCCCTGCGGGTCGTGCCCCTGGAGGCGGCCGAGGTCGAGGGCATGATCCGATCGCTGGCCGCCTTTCCGCTGCTGGCCGGCGTGCGAGGCCAGCCAGCCCGGGACGTCGGCGCGGTACGCGAGGCGCTGCTCTGCGTCGCGCGGCTGATGACGGCCTTCCCGTCCATCTCCGAGCTGGACGTCAACCCGCTGGTGGTGGGCGAGGCGGGCCGGGGTGCGAAGGCGGTCGACGCCAGGCTGGTGCTGGCGAGCTAGCGGGCAACCAACCCCGACATCGATGTCAGTGGCGGCACCGGAGGCGAGCACGGCCTTGATTGGAATCAATTGTAATAAATACATTTTATATCTGGCACCTCTCTTGCATTGCAATGCGCGTGCTCAGACAAGAGAAAGGGCTAGCCATGAAGAAGATGTCAGTCTGGGGTCTGTGGAGCCTGGGCCTGTTTTGCATTTCAGGCTGTGGAGAGATGGCGGGCGATCTCGGCGCCACGCCGGGCGGGGTGCAGGACATGGGCACCGCCCGGGAGCTGATCCAGAACGGCCAGGTGCCGCCGCCCGAGGCCTTCTCGGTCGAGGGCATGTTCTCGGAGCACGACCTGCCGCTCGAGGGCGCGCCCTGCGAGGAGACGCTCTGCCTGCGCGGCGCCCTGGGCGTGGCGCCGGGCCTCGACGGGCAGCCCCGCGCCTGGTTCCAGGTGGGCCTGTCTTCCGGCGTCGATCCGGGCGCCTTCGAGCGGCCCTCGCTCGCCATCGTGGCCGCGGTGGACGTGTCCGGCTCCATGGGCTGGAACTACTCGGACGACGACAGCGCCTACCCCACGCCCGGCGCCATTTCCCGCAGGCTGCTGAAAGCCCTGGCCGCCGAGCTCGGGCCCGCGGATCAGCTGGCCATCGTCACCTATGGCAGCAGCGTGCAGACGGTCCTGCCGCTCACCCGTGGCGATCGGGCGGGCGAGATCCGGGCTGCCATCGACGGGCTGGACACGGGCGGCTCGACCAACATGGAGGCCGGCATGGAGCGGGCCTACGAGCTCGCCCGCCAGGCCCTGGACTCGGAGTGCGGCCAGGTCCGGGTGATGCTCTTCACCGACGCCCAGCCCAATGTGGGCGCGTCGCAGGTGAGCTACTTCGAGGAGCTGGCCCACGAGGGGGCCGAGGCCGGCGTGGGCCTGACGGTCTTCGGCGTCGGGCTGGGGCTCAGGCAGGAGCTGATGGAGGCCATGGTGCACATGCGGGGAGGCAACGCCTTCAGCCTCTTCGACTACCAGGACGTGGTCGAGCTGATGGAGGACGACTGGCCCTTCCTGGCCTGCCCGATCGCTTATGACCTGTCGGTACTGCTCACCCTGCCCGAGGGCTTCCGGATCTCGGGCAGCTACGGCTTCCCGGGCCAGCACGACGAGCGCGAGGCCGGCATGCAGGTCGCCACGGTCTTCTTGAGCCGCCGCAAGGGCGCCTTGCTCCTCGAGCTCTCGCCCGAGCAGGGCCGGGACTTGACGGGCCTTCACGTCCAGGCCCGCCTGAGCTACGAGGCGCTCGACGGCCGGACCGGGACCGAGAGCCTGAGCTCGAGCTATGCGGGCCAGGCGCTCGATGCCCGCGGCCAGTACTTCGAGCAGCCGGTGGTGGCAAAGACGGTCGCGCTGGCCATCCTCGTCTCCCACATGGCGCTGGCTGCCGAGGCCTACACCGACGACGGGGACAGGGCGATACGCATCATGCGGGCTGCGGCCGCGCGCATCGAGGCCGATGCGGAGTCCATCGGGGATCCGGCCCTGGCGCCCGAGGTGGAGCTCGCCCGCAGGCTACTCGAGCTCATGGAGCAGGGCGCGCCCCAAGGGGACCTCTACGGTCAGCGCTAGCGGGCGTTGCACTGTTGTTGCATGCAGCTTTCTTGTTGCAGAATAGAACGTTGCATCCAGCCAAAAGAGCCGAAGATCTCTCTGGTATTTCATTCAAATCCATATTCTTAGCTTCGTGCTCGGCGATTGGATCCCCGCTTGCTCACTCTCCTCCAGGCCGAGATCCAAAACAGGAGGTCCTCCGATGAGCAGTCCGCTTCAGGTGAGTGACAAGAGCTTCGAGCGCGAGGTGATCCAGGCCGAGCTGCCCGTGCTGATCGACTTCTGGGCTCCGACCTGCGGCCCCTGCCGGATGATCGGGCCGATCGTGGAGGAGCTGGCAGAGCAGTACACAGACCGGCTCAAGGTGGTCAAGCTCGACACGCAGGCGAACCCCCGGGTGCCCACCGCCCTTGGCGTGCGCTCCATCCCCCTGGTCGTGCTCTTCCACGGCGGCGAGGTCAGGGACATGATCCTCGGCGCCAGGCCGAAGGTGGCCTACACCAAGATGATCGACCGTTACCTGAAGAAGGTCGACAAGCGGCGCCGCAAGGAGCAGCGCCGCCAGGAGCGCGCGAGCAAGGCACTGGACTGAGGCAGCCCCCGTGCTATGATATACGGCGGGAGGTTGTGGTCATGCCCCTGTACGAGTACACCTGCCTGGCTTGCGGCAAGCCGTTCGAGCTGCTGCGTCCGGTGAGCGAGCGGGGCGAGCCGTCCGAGTGCCCGCACTGCGGAGAGAAGAGGCGCCATCCGCTCGGCGTCTCGCTCTTCGCCACGTCCGGATCGTCGGACTCCGCCTCGTCCCCGTCTTCCTGCTCGCCCTCAGGCTTCGGCTGAAGCGTCTGAGCACGCCCCGGTCGGGGTGCTCGATCCGGCCATTGCTTGACAGCCCGCATGCACGCGGATAGCGTTGCATCCGGTTGTTGAGGCGTCGTCTAATGGCAGGACATCGGCCTTTGGAGCCGATTATCTAGGTTCGAATCCTAGCGCCTCAGTATGATCGGTCAGGCCCGGTGCGCGCGGCCTGTGCGGAAGCGAGGAGGTTCCATGAGAACCGCGTTCATGCTGGGAGTGGTCTGGGCCCTGGTCACGGGCGCTTTGGCGCTCGAGGCCCAAGCCGACGAGCCAAAGAAGTCCGACGAGGCCGGCAAGACGAGCAAGACCAGCAAGACTGGCGAAAAGGTCGATCCATTCGCCGTGCCAGACAGCCCCGCGGACAGCAAGTCCGAAGCGGCCAGCACGGTCGAGGTGGTCGTACCCTCGGGCTACCCGGTCTCCGAGGTCGCCCGGCCGCTGGCTCTGCCGCGCTTCGTGCTCGAGCCCGAGCTGAGCTTCCGCCTGGACTTCATGGAGCACGCGGACAATCGATTCTCGGTCTGCTCCGGCGCCCGCTTCGGGGCCTGGGACAACCTGGAGGCGGGGCTTCTCTTCCCGTTGTACTTCGCCCCCAAGTTCCGCGCCGGGGACATGGAGATCTACGGGCTGTACGACCTGAGCGCGCACGTCAACTACATGAAGCTGGCCGCCAGGCTGCGGACCATCATCCCTCTGTCGGACGAGCTGTCTCATTGGTACACCGACTTCGCCATGCTGGCCGAGACCTTCGCCAAGATCGAGTTCCACCGGGTCTTCGCGCTGACCGGGGCCTTCGGGATGGGCTTCTCCGCCGGCGATCGCACCGTCGACAACCGGACGGTCGATCGGGACGAGTTCCTGATCGAGTTCGAGCTCGGCGCGCTGCTGGCCCCGATCGAGCCGCTGAGCTTCCACTTCACCTTCGGCGTGCTGGGATTCGGAGATGACGCCATCCTGCCGATGAAGCTCCGCAGCCAGTACACCCTGATCCACGACCTGGACATCTTCTTCGACGTGATCTTCGTCGACCTGGACGAGGGCGCGGACTGGGTGATGATGATCGCCGGCGCCGCCTACCGGATCGGCTTCTAGGCAGGGGGCAGAGCCCCTTCCCGGCAATACGTGAAAGGGATCCGCGCCTGCGCGAATAGCGAGCTAGCCGGCTGCGAGCGCGGCGCCCAGCGCCTCGGGCGCCTCGATGTCGAGCACCTGCAGCCCGAGCCCCCGGCGCGCGCAGTCCGCGAGCTCGGCCTCGTCCAGGGCGTCCTTCCCGAATAGCGCGAGCTCGCGGGCCGGGGCGCCGGCCGCGGTGAGCCAGTCGAGCTGCTCGGCGATCGGGGCCTCGCCGTCGGCCACCACGAGCCAGCGCTGGGGCAGCGTGTGCAGGCAGGTGTAGGTGCGGGCCTGGGCGTCGGCAACCGGGTGGGCGCTGCAGACGAGCAGCTCGCCGCCCGGCAGCACGAGGGCCTGGCCCGGCTCGGCCAGCCCGGCGGCCAGCGCACAGGCCGCGGGCTCGGACAGGCCGCCGGCGAGCCAGAGGCCGGCGCGCAGGCCGGTGTCCGCGGCCGCAGCCGAGGTGATGCGGCCGACCTTCTCGAAGGGATCGACCAGGGATGGCAGCTTGCCGGCCGGCACGCCCAGCGCCTGCAGGTGATCGACCGCGTACTGGCGGCTGTGGACGTCGAGAAAGCCCGACACCGAGGCCTGGGTGCGGTCGAGGAACGACCGGCCGGTCAGGCGCTGGCCCACGAAGCCGCCGGCCGAGAGCGCCTGGCGGCAGCGCTGGAACAGGTCCCAGTGGCGGCTGGCCCAGGCCATCTTGATCGTGGCCTGGGTTGCGCTGATCCTCGATCCCGTCCGCCGCTGGACGTCCAGGGGCTCGAAGCGCGTGAGCAGATCCGCGGCCACCGCGGCCGCGCGCCGGTCGGTCGCGATCAGGGCCCGGCCGAGCGGGTGACCGCGGGAGTCCACGGCCACCACGCAGTTGGGCTGAGAGGCGAGGCCCACGCCGGCGAAGTCAGAGACATCGGCATCCTTCAGCGCCTGCCGGCAGGTCGAGGCCACCGCGCGCCACCAGTCGTCCGGCTCTTGCTCGACCTTGCCGGGCTCGGGCCGGTGCGTGGGTATGGCTGCCCGGGCGAGGGACACGATCCGCCCGTCCGGATCCGCGACCAGGGTGGTCGCCTGCTCGAGTCCGACGTGGATTCCGACCAGGGCTTGCACGCGGCGGTCCTCCGGGTCCCGGGCCCTCAAAGGGCAAAGCGTCCCGGACGATCAGCGGAAGAGGAAGATGACCTCGATGCGCCGGTTCTTGGCCCGGCCCTCGGCTCTGGAGTTGTCCGCGATCGGGTTGGAGGCGCCGTAGCCGGCGCTCTTGACCCGCTCGAATGTCAGCTTCTTGACGCTCACCAGGTAGTCCAGCACCGACTGCGCGCGGGACTGGCTCAAGGCCAAGTTGTCGGCTGCCCGGCCGCGGGAGTCGGTGTAGCCTTCGATCACCAGCGGGTAGTCTGCGTACTTGCTCGCCAGCTCGGCGATTCGATCCAGCAGCCGGGTGCGCTCGGGCAGGACGGTCGCCTTGCCGGATCCGAACATGTCGCGCAGCGTGATGACCACGCCGCGTCTGTCCTGCTTGACCGACGCGCCGATCTCGCTCTCCCCGAGGGTGGTGGCCTCGGTGAACAGGGCCTTGCGCTGCTGGAGCAGCGCCATCTTCTCCTGCTTGGCCGCATAGGCCGCCTTCGACTTGGCGATGGCGGCGTCCGCCTTTTCCTTGGCCATGCCGGCCAGGTCGCTGGCGTTCTTGAAGCGCTTCTCCTCCAGAGCCTTGTTCGCCTGGGCGGTGAAGGTCCGGGCGCTGTTGAGGTTGGCCGAATCGTGCTCGGCCCCGCCGAGGGCCTCGGCCATCTGGATCCGAGAACGGGCGTCGGCCAGAAGCTCCTGGACCTCTTTTTCCTTGCGGGTCTGCTCCAGAAGCGCCTGCTCGGCGGCCAGCTTCTCGGCGGCTGCTTTCTTCTCGGCTTCCAGCTTCGCCTGGGCCTCGGCCCGCGCCTTGGCCATCTGCTCCTCGATGCGCTTCTTCTCCGCTGCGGACCGGGTGCGCTCCGACTCGAGCTGCTTCTGCAGCGCCTTGAGCTTCTCCA
Organism: Deltaproteobacteria bacterium; assembly: GCA_016935365.1. Lineage (GTDB taxonomy): Bacteria > Myxococcota > B64-G9 > B64-G9 > B64-G9 > JAFGRB01. Next base: position 33,848 of record JAFGRB010000379.1, on the reverse strand, counting down.
TCCTGGCGATGCGCTTGTCCGCCTCCTCCTTCCTGGCATCGTAAGAGCCGGCCGCTTTCTCAGCCGCGGCAAAGCGCCGCTCGGCTTTTTCCCGGCGCTCGTCGGCGGCCAGGCGCATGGACTGCTCCATGGCGGTCAGGTACTTGATCTGCGCGAGCATGGCGAAGTGGGCGGCCTGATCCATCTCGCCGTCGTCGTAGGCCGCTTCGGCCAGCTGGTAGTAGCGCTGGGACATCTTGAATGTCTGGGGCGCTGCCGAGGAGGCCTTGCTGGCGCTGGCCTGGTCGAGCATCATCTTGTTGACCGTCACGAGCTCCGGTGGACGCGGCGTGGGGGTGCAGTCGCAGATCCACAGCGGGGCTACTGAGGCGATCAGCAGGGCGAGGAAGTCGATCTTGGACATGACGTCACCTCCAGGACCCTCACAGGCCCTCTGCCTCGAATGCCTTCATCTTCTTTTCCGCGGTCTCGGCTGCCACCTTGGCCCCGGCCGCCTTCTTCTCTGCCGCCGCGGCGATATCCTCGGCTTCCTGGGCTGCCGCCTCGGCCGCCGAGCGCTCGATCTTGGCCCGGATGTACTCGGCCTGGGCGTCCATTCGCTTGATGAGCGGCTCGATGGCATCGAGCTTCTCGCTGGCGAGGAAGGCCTGCGCCTGGCCGATCCAGGTCCGGATGAGCTCGATCTCCTGGCTGGCCACCTCGGCGGCGTCGTCTTCCTTGAGCGTGGCGATCACCTTGCTGTAATGGTCGAAACGCTGCTGGTAGTACTTGGCGTCTCGCTCCTGCTCGTCCGCCGCTGCCGTCGGGGCCAGCGCGCAGAAAAGCAGACCGAGCAGAGTCGGAATCGCGATCCGGTTCGAGAACATGTCATCCTCCTCCCGTTTTGCAGTCGACGCGCCCATGCATCAACGAAGCGCTGCGCGCACCTCGGCAAGGCGCCCGGCCGAGCCGAGCTTCTCGTTCTTGTGGGCGATGAAGTCGGCATAGGCCTTCATGAATATCTCTCCGGGACCCCGCAGGTCGAACTTGTCTGGCTGATCGCGGAAGTACTCCCGGTGCACGCGACACCAGACCAACCGCCCGTCGGTGTCGATGTTGACCTTGGTCACGCCCAGCGGCACCGCCCTGGCGAACTCGTCCTCGTTCACGCCCCGGGCGCCGGCGAGTCTGCCGCCGGCCGCGTTGATGCGCTCGACCTCCTCGGGCGGGACGCTGGACGAGCCGTGCATGACGAGTGGAAAGCCCGAGAGCTTCTTCTGGATCTCGGCCAGCACGTCGAAGCGCAGGCCCTGTTTGCCGGAGAACTTGTAGGCGCCGTGGCTCGTGCCGATGGCCACGGCCAGGCTGTCGCATCCGGTGCGCTCGACGAAGTCCGCCGCCTGCTCGGGGTCGGTCAGGTTCGCTGCGGCCTCGTCCACGGCCACGTCCTCCTCCACGCCCCCGAGCTGACCCAGCTCGGCCTCCACGACGATGCCCTCGGCGTGGGCCGCGTCGACGACCCGCTTCGTGATCCGCACGTTGTCCTCGAAGGGCTCGTGGGACGCGTCGATCATCACGCTCGAGTAGAAGCCGCTCGAGATGCAATCCAGGCAGGCGTCCAGGTCGCCGTGATCCAGGTGCACGGCGTACACGGCCTCGGGGAAGACCTCCTCGGCGGCCCGGATGACACCCTCCAGCATGCGCTTGTCGGTGTACTTCCGGGCGCCGCGCGAGATCTGGATGATGAAGGGCGCCTCGGAGTCGAGGTTGCCTCGAAACAGCCCCATGGCCTGCTCGAGGTTGTTGATGTTGTAGGCGCCAACGGCGTAATGGCCATAGGCCAGCTCGAACAGCTTCTTCGTGGTCACGATCATCTTCACACCTCGTTTCGTTCGGATAACGGTACTTAGCACATGCGCGCCGATGCGATCAACAGCCAGGAACTGGAACCTGCGTGTCTTGACAGCCCCGTGGGCACTTGGCATAAGGGATGAGCAAGGGGGCGCGCGGCCTTTCTTGCGACGATCTGACGCCGGGACGGAGGAACTCGATGGACGCGCTGCTGGCCGACGAGCGAGGACGAAGGGCCCTTCTTCTGGGCAACGAGGCCATCGTGCGCGGCGCAATCGAGGCGGGGGTCGAGGTGGCCTGCGCCTATCCCGGCACACCCTCTTCCGAGATCGCCGATACCTTCTATCGCCTCAGCCAGGAGTGCGATCTGCACTTCGAGTACGCCGTCAACGAGAAAGTCGCCCTGGAGCTGGCCGCCGGGGCGGCCATCGCCGGCATGCGCTCGATGGTGAGCATGAAGCACGTCGGGCTCAACGTGGCCGCCGATCCGCTCAACACCCTCGCCTACACGGGCGTGCGCGCGGGCATGGTCGTGGTGACCGCCGACGACCCGTCCATGCACTCCAGCCAGAACGAGCAGGACAACCGGTTCTACGCCAAGCTCGGCCTGCTGCCGATGCTCGAGCCGTCCGATCCCCTCGAGGCGCTCGAGATGACGCGCGAGGCGTTCCGGCTCAGCGAGCGCTTCCGCACCGCCGTGCTGCTGCGCACCACCACGAGGGTCAATCACACCCGCGGGGTCTGCACCTTCGGACCGCTGACCCCCCGGCGCTACCAGGGACACTTCGAGAAGAACCCCTTCCAGTGGGTTCCCGTGCCCGCGGTGGCCCGCAAGCTGCGCCCGGCCCAGCTCGAGCGGGCTCGCCAGATCGCCGGCGCGGTCGACGAGCTGCCCTTCAACCGCATCGAGGGCGGGGAGTCCGATCTGGGCATCGTGGCATCAGGGGTCGCCTACGCCTATGTCAAGGAGGTGCTGGCCGACTTCGATGTGGCAGACCGCGTCCGCCTGGTCAAGGTGGGCAGCGTCCATCCGGTCCCCCGCGCCACGATCGAGCGCTTGCTGCTCGACTGCAAGAAAGTGCTGGTCGTCGAGGAGCTCGAGCCGTTCCTGGAGACCGATCTGCGCGCCATCGCCCAGGAGATGGGCCGGGCCGTGCTCATCTTCGGCAAGGGCGCCAAGGGCGTGCCGCGGGCTTACGAGCTGAGTCCGGACCGGATCCGGCCCGCGGTCGGCCGACTTCTCGGGCAGGAGCCGGAGCCGGAGCCTGTCCCGGCGTTCGAGCTGCCCCCGCTGCCGACGCGCCCGCCGATGCTGTGCGCCGGTTGCACCCACCGCAATTCCTACTACGCCATCAAGTCCATCGCCGAGCCGGACACCTACTTCGCCTCGGACATCGGCTGCTACACCCTGGGGCTGCTGCCGCCGATGAGCACCGTGGACTCCTTCCTCTGCATGGGCTCTTCGATCACCCAGGCCCAGGGAGCCGGGATCCGCAACCCGCAGAAGATCGTGGCCTTCATCGGCGACTCGACTTTTTTCCACAGCGGGCTGACCGGGCTGGTCAACGCGATCCACAACGGTCACGATCTCATGCTGGTCATCCTGGACAACTCGACCACCGCCATGACCGGCCACCAGCCCCATCCCGGGACCGACTGCCGCACACCGGGCGCGGTGCAGCTGGACCTGGAGCGGGTAGTGCGCGGGCTGGGCGTCGACGATGTCCAGACGGTCGACCCCAACGATCTCAAGGCGGCCATCCGCTGCATGCAGGACGCATACCACCGAGATGGCGTGCGGGTGGTCATCAGCCGGCATCCCTGCCCGCTCTACGAGCGGCGCCGCAAGGGCAAGCGGGCCGAACCGCTCGTCTATACCGTGGACCACGAACGCTGCAGGATCTGCGGCTCGCACGCCGATCACGAGCCGTGCGCGGTGCCCGTGCTCAAGGACGATCACATCCTTCGGGCGCGGACTGCGATTCTGGCCGCCGAGCTGCCTGAAGATGCGGTCGCCCGCGGCGAGGGCCGCAAGATGGAGGTGGCGCCCTGCACGCTGGGCTGCCCGGCCAACGTCTGCGTGTTCGGATACGTGGGCCTGGCCCGTGCCGGGCGATACGACGAGGCGCTCGATCTGATCCGGGAGCAGCTTCCGCTGCCCAGGGCGCTCGGGCACGTCTGCCACCACCCTTGCGAGTCGGCCTGCATCCGGGCCGACTACGATGCGCCCGTGGCGATCAACGCGATCAAGCGCTTCGTCGCCGAGCGGGAGAGCCCGGAGCACTATCGATCCTGGCTCGCCGCCGTCCGGGACATGATCCACACTCGACCGGAGCGGGTCGCCGTGGTAGGCGCCGGTCCGGCCGGGCTGAGCGCTGCGTTCGAGCTTCGCAAGCGGGGCTACGAGGTCAGCTTGCTCGAGCGGGAGCGCCTGCCCGGCGGCATGCTGGCGCTCGGGATCCCGGCCTACCGCATGCCGAGAAAGCCCCTGCAGGAGGAGATCGAGGGCCTGCTGTCGATCGGGATCGACCTGCAGTGCGGCAAGTCGCTCGGGCGAGACTTCACGCTGCGCTCGCTGCTCGAGAGCGGCTTTGAGGCCGTGTGCCTGGCGACGGGCGCATGGCAGGGCGTCCGGATGGGCATCGAGGGCGAGGAGGCCCAGGGTGTCGAGGACGCCCTCGGATTCCTCAAGCGCCTGAGCGTGGGCGATCGAGCGCTCGCGGGTCGCAGGGTCCTGGTCGTCGGGGGCGGAGATGCGGCCATCGACGCCGCCCGCTCGGCCTTGCGGCTCGGCGCCGAGTCGGTCGAGATCCTCTACCGGCGCTCTGCGCAGGAGATGCCGGCCTCCGACGAGGAGGTCGAGGCAGCCATGGCCGAGGGCGTGAAGATCTCGTACCTGACGCTTCCGACCCGCCTGCGCGTCGAAGGCGGCCGTCTGATCGCTGCCCATTGCGTGCGGACGGAGCTCGGCGAGCCCGATGCCAGCGGCCGGCGCCGCCCGGTCGCCATCGCGGGCTCGGACTTCGAGCGGGACTGCGATCAACTCATCTCCGCGGTCGGACAACAGGTCGAGCCTGGCTTGCTCGACGGGGACCTGGCCCTCGAGCGGCGCTCGCGCGGAGAGGTGATCTGCAAACCGACCACGGGTCAGAGCAGCGAGGCGCGCGTTTTCGCCGCCGGTGATCTGGCCACCGGTCCCCTGACCGTCATCCACGCGATCGCCTCGGGCCGCAAGGCCGCCTACGGGATCGATCGCTTCCTGTCGGGCGGCAGAGAGGTCGCACCGGTCGCGCTGCGGGGTCTCGACGAGCTCGAAGGAGCCGTGCGCTACCACCCGCCGGATGTCCAGACCGCCGAGCGCATCGAACCGCATCGGCGGCCGCCCCGGGAGCGCGCGGTAGACTTCGAGCCCGAGGGCGAAGGCTACGACGAGCATGCGGCGCTGGCCGAGGCGGACCGCTGCCTGAGCTGCCAGCTCTGCGGCCGGTGCAACAACTGCATCGACAACTTCGGTTGTCCTGCTATTTTCAAGAAGGAGGGCAGGGTCTACATCGACGAGGTGCTGTGCGTCGGCTGCGGTATCTGCGCCCAGCTCTGTCCCAATAATGCGATCCGGCCTGTCGGCGTGGAGGTGCTCTGATGGCCAAGCTCGACATCTGTCTCGCCGGCGTGGGCGGTCAGGGCAGCCTGACGGCATCGCGGATACTCGGGGAGGTGGCCGCCCTGGCCGGCCTGAATGTCCTGGTGGGCGAGATCCACGGGATGGCGCAACGCGGGGGGATCGTGGAGTCGACAGTCCGGATCGGAGACGGCGTCCACGGGCCCATGATCCGCGACCGCGGCGCCGATGTGCTGCTGGGCTTCGAGCCGGTGGAGACGGTCCGGGCGCTCGGCAAGGCGGGTGCGCATACGCTCGTGGTGACCAACACCCGGCCGATCGTGCCGTTCACCGTCTCCTTGCAGGGCGAGGAGTATCCCGAGGTGGTGGACCTGCTCGATCGGATCCGCGAGGTGAGCTCGAAGCTCGTCGAGCTGGACGCCAGCCAGCTGGCGCAGGAGGCGGGCTCGGCCCAGGCGCTCAACACGGTCATGCTGGGCGTGCTCGCCGGCTGCCGCGATCTGCCCTTCGACGTGGACCTGCTGTGGCAGGGCATCGAGACGTCCGTACCGCAGCGTCACCTGGAAGCGAATCGCAAGGCCTTCGAGGGCGGGCTGCAGCATGGACGCGAGGCCCGTGCGCGCTGGGGGTCATGAGAGAACCGGATCGCGGCGACTGGGTCGAGCGAATGGCCCGGCTGGCAGGCTGGCTGGGGTTCAATGCGGTCTCCGTGCGCTGGCGGCTCGAGCGCTGGCGCCAGCGTTCTCATTCGGCCAGAGCCCAGGCCAGAGAGAAGATCGATCACCTCGCCTACGAGCACAAGGTCTGCCCTCGCTGCGGCCGGATCCACGACAGGCAGCAGAAGATCTGCAGCGGCTGCGGCGCGCGGCTGGGCGGCCGCAGCTCGCAGGTCCTGCAGCGCATCGGCCTGAGCTTGCCCCGGGCGCTATCGGTCAGCTCGGTGCTCGGCCTGCTGATCGTGGTCGTCTATGCGCGGCTCGTGCTGGCCGAAGGCGGGCCGGACGCCATCTGGTCCCTGTCGGTCGGCACGCTCTACGCCCACGGGGGCCACTTCGCGCCGGCCGTGCGCGCCGGCGAGTGGTGGCGGCTGGGTACGGCCATCTTCCTGCACGCGGGCATCTGGCACCTGGGCTTCAACCTCTTCGCGCTCTCCCAGATCGGGCCTCACGTCGAGGAGGTCTTCGGCCCCGGGCGCATGCTGCTCTTCTTCATGTTGACCGGGCTTCTGGCCAGCCTGGGCTCGGACCTGCTCGGGCTCGAGGGCATCGGCATCGGCGCCTCGGGTGCGGTGATGGGACTGTGCGGGCTCTCGGCCGGATGGGGGCAGCGAAGGGGCGGCTCGGTGGGCCTGCAGGTGCGCAACTTGATGCTCAAGTGGGCCGTCTACACCCTCGTCTTCGGCCTGCTCATCGGCGCGGATCACGCCGCCCACTTCTTCGGCTTCGCGTCCGGCGGCTTGATCGGGTTCGCCTTCCGGCCCGAGTCCCTGCAGCGGAGCCAGCGCAAGTGGGTGCTGGCGGCTCAGCTCGCGCTGGGCGCTGCGGCCGCATTGACCTTTTGCGTGCTGTGCCTCGTCCCGCCGGCCGGGGTGCATGCGTCGCCCTTCGAGCCGCGCGACGAGAACCCCTATGCCGAGCTGCTCGAGATCTGCGAGCTGGAGCACCAGGGGCGCATCTCCGAGGCCGTGGCGAGATATCGGGCGCAGCTCACGGGCTTGGATACAACAGCGCCCGGCCCCGAGGAGCTTCGCGCGGCCTGCCGCTGGCTCGAAGAACAGAAGGAGCGCTGTCGCGCCTTTCGCGTCGGCGGGCTGGAGGCAATCGCAGCGCCGCCAGCACTTCCGCGAGACGAGCGGGGCCGGCTGGAGATGGAGCGACAGATCCGCTCCATGTGCGACTACCTGGGCGAGTGAGCCCCGGATCTGGGGGGTGGGAGAGACTGGTGAGCCGTCAGCGGCTGCAGGCTTCTTCGACGCCCCCCTGGCAGGCCTTGCGATACAGCGCCCGGGCCTTTTCGTGGTCCTGGGAGACGCCCAGGCCCCGCGAGTACTGGAAGGCCAGATCCTGGCAGGCCCATAGGTGCCCCTGCTGGCAGATGCGCTCGCGAAGCTCTCCCGCCAGAACCAGATTCCGCTCGACGCCCGCGCCCTCGGTGTAGAGGTCGGCCAGGTCCTCGCAGCTCGGGAGATCGCGTTCCCGGCAGGCGATATCGAAAAGCTCGGCCGCGCGCTGCGGGCGCCGGACTGCGTGCTTGTGGAGGCGTCCGAGTGCCTGGCAGGCGCCAAAGCGGCGCTGCTTGCAGGCGCGCTCCAGCTCGCGCGCCAGCTCCGGATCGAGCTCGGTGGGATGCTGCAGCAGGTCCCAGGCGCGATCCCAGGCGCGATCCGCGAGATGCCAGTCTCCGGCCTGGATACCCATTCGCTCCGCAGCCGTCAGCAGGGCCACCGCCCGGCTCTTCTGGCCGGCGTCGGCGCTGCTGCGGGCTCTCGCCAGACAGTCCTCCGCCGATGCGCAGCCCGGCTTCCAGGTCTCCGGGGCGCTGCTGGCCAGATTCCGGACGACCCTGTCGATCGAGAGCATGACGCCGTCCTCGCTGCAGTCGCCCTTGCCCGTGGCCGCGCGCTCCATGGTGCCTTTCTTCAGGTCGTACAGTCGGACCGTCACCACGCACTGCTTGCCGATGCGAACGACCTGCCCGGCGAGCGTCTTCTCCGCGGCCAGCTCCCGGCCGATCTCGATCTGGCAGGCCTGGTCGAAGCAGCTGCGGTAGGTCTTCGCCTTCTCGTCCGTCAGCCGGGCCTTGATCTCGCTGCGGGGCACGACCTCGAAGCGGCCCGACTCGGCCAGGCGCGCCGCCAGGTAGTCGGTCAGGGCGGACAGCGCGTCGCGATCCAGCGCGACCCTGCGGGCCTCCACGTCGAAGACGGCCACGATCTCCGCAGCCCGGCCCGTCTGGGCCGCGAGCGCGAGCAGCAGCAGTGTGCCAAGGGCCTTCATCGAGCTCCGCTTCCAGCGAAGCGCCGCTCAGCGGCCGAGCGGCTTGTAGAACTGGACGCCACCCCGGTGGCGCATGATGCTCCGGCCGAGATCTTCCATGTCATCATCCGAGTGTACGACATCGATGTCCGAGGTGTCCACGACCAGCAGAGAGGTGTCGGCGTAGTGGAAGAAGTAGTCGTTGTAAGCGCTGCACAAGCGCTTGAGATAGCTCGAGTCGAAGTTCTTCTCGAAGGGGCGCCCGCGCCGCTTGATGCGGTCGAGCAGCACGTCCAGGCGTGCCTGCAAGTAGACCACCAAGTCGGGTTTGAGCACCCGCATGTCCAGGATCTGGAAGACCTGGTCGTACAGCAGCATCTCGTTGTCGGTCAGGGTCAGGGAGGCGAACAGGCGGTCCTTGGAGAAGATGTAGTCGGAGAAGATGTAGCGGTGGAAGAGATCGGGCTGCCACAGCTCCTGCTGCTGGCGGTAGCGGCTCAGCAGGAAGAACAGCTGTGTCTGGAAGGCGTACTTCTCGGGATCGGCGTAGAAGTCGCCCAGAAAGGGGTTCTCCTCCACGATCTCCAGCACCATGCGGGCACCGAAGCGATGGCTCAGCTTGTGCACGAGCGTGGTCTTGCCCACACCGATCGGACCTTCGATGGCGATGTAGTATGGCTGCGGGCGCTCTCGTGACGTCATGTCGGCTCCTCGACAGCAGTGGGGTTGTGCACCTGTGCGCTGCGGGCCGGCAAGGTGGCCAGGACCTTCTCGATCCCGGCCAGGAAGGTCTTGCGGTCCTCGGCCGAGCGGATGTCCAGCCGGGCCACGTTCACCCGGTGGGTGGGAATGCCGTACTTGCGCTCGCAGACCTGGGCGAAAGTGGAGTAGTAGGCGTTGAGACCCTGGAGAAAGCTCGGCTCGATGAGGCGCTCCTCCTCGCGACCGCGCTTGCGGATGCGGGCCAGGAGCGTGTCGACGTGGTCCACTTCCAGGATGATGATCAAGTCGGGCTGGTCCAGTTCGCGGTTGAGCCGCATGAAGTACTCGTGGTAGAGGTCCAGCTCCCGGTTGTTCATATAGCCGAGGCCGTGGAGGTACTTGGCGAAGATCTCTGGATCCTCGTACAGGGTGCGATCCTGGATGCAGCTCTTGGGAACCTTGCGGATGAGCTCGTGGTGCTCGACGCGGCGGATGAGGAACTCGAGCTGCAGGGTGAAGGACCACCGGCGCATGTCCTGGTAGTAGTCCTTGAGAAAGCGGTTGTCGACCACGGGTTCGTCGAAGAGCTCATAGCCCAGGTGCTGGCTGATGAGCTTGGCCGCAGTCGTCTTGCCGCAGCCGATGTTGCCCGCCATGGCGATGAAGCGCTTGTTTTCCAATGAGAACCCCTTCTGCCGGGGATGGGCCAGCGCCATTATACCCGGGCGGGAGGCGAGATCAACCGGCTCCATCATCGAAGCGGATCGGCCATGGCCGCGGCTTGCTTCATGGAATTGATTGCCCGTATAATCCGGCCACCCGCCGGGCGAGTCGCCCGGCCGAGGAGGCTCCGACCTTGGGCCAGGACGACCAGGATCGAAGACAGCACACCCGCGTCTACGTCGGCTTGCTCGTTCGCGTCCGCTACGAGAACGTCGAGCAGTTCGTGGAGAACTTCGCCACCAACATCAGCGCGGGGGGGATCTTCATCCAGAGCCGCAAGCTCTATCCGGCCGGCACTCTGCTCAAGTTCGAGATTCAGCTCAAGAGCGGCCAGTCGGTGCTGCGCGGTCGCGGCAAGGTGGCCTGGGCGCGCGAGCCCTCCTTGCCGGGCGCGCAGCCGCAGCTGCCGGGCATGGGCGTTCGCTTCACCCAGCTGGACGAGGATTCGAGACGGCTCATTCGCCGGATGATCGACAAGAAGAAGACCGAGAAGCAGTTCACCGCCGACGAGAGCGCGGACCTGGAGGATCTCGACGTCGAGATCGAGGCGCCTGCCCCGGAACGGCCTCCCACGATAGAAATCGCGGGAGATCTCACCTCCGAGCGCTACGAGTCGGTCGGACAGGCTGGCCTGGAGCTCGACGTGTCGCTCGACGACGTGCAGGCTCCCGCACCGTCAGGGCAGAGCGCCGCCATGGCCTCGGGCGGCAGCTCGTCGCGCTATGTGATCGGCATCGACCTGGGGACCACGAACTCCTGCGCGGCGATCGTGCGCGACGGCCATGCCCACGTGATCCCGTCACGGCGCGGCTACCGCACGATCCCATCCATCGTGGCGTATGACGACAAGGGCCGCTTGCTCGTCGGCCATCCGGCCAAGAACCAGATGGAGCTCAATCCGAAGAACACGATCTACGGCTCCAAGAGGCTCATCGGCCGGCCGTTCGATTCACCGGCTTTGCGGCAGATCCGCGATCGCTTCCACTACGAGATCGTCGAGGGCCCCAAGAACCAGGCGGCGGTCAAGATCGTGGGGCAGGTCTTCAGCCTGCAGCAGGTGGCCGCATTCATTCTGAGCGAGATCCGGGACATCGCGCGGGAGATGCTGGGCGAGGAGGTCAACCGGGCCGTCGTGACCGTGCCGGCCTACTACAACGAGAACCAGCGGCAGGCCGTGCGCGAGGCCGGCATCCTGGCCGGCCTGCACATCGAGCGCATCGTGAACGAGCCCACGGCTGCGGCGCTGGCTTTCGGTTACAACCGCGGTCTGGATCAGCGCGTGCTGGTCTACGATCTCGGCGGCGGGACCTTCGACGCTTCGGTGCTCGAGCTCTGTGAGAACGTCTACGAGGTCATGGCCACGGGCGGGGATACCTTTCTGGGCGGGGTGGACTTCGACAACCAGCTGGTGGACTACTTGCTCCAAGAGTTCTGCAAGCAGGTCGGTTGCGTGCCCGAGATGGACCGGTCGGCCATGCAACGCTTGCGCGACGCGGCCGAGCAGGCCAAGTGCGCGCTGAGCGAGAAGCACGAGACCATCGTCCGGCTGCCGTTCTTCGCGGCGGTGAAGAACACGCCCAAGGACCTGGAGGTGCGCGTCTCGCGCGAGATGCTCGAAGACCTCTGCCGGCCGCTCGTCGAGAGGACCCTGCGGGTGGCTGCCCAGGTGATGAAGCAGGCCGGCTTGCGGCCCCAGCAGCTGGACAACATCTTGCTGGTCGGCGGTCAGAGCCGGATGCCGCTGGTGTGGCGACTCATCCAGGAAGTCTTCGGCCGGCAGCCGAGCTCCGGCGTCCATCCCGACGAGGCGGTGGCCATCGGGGCCGCGCTGCTCGCGGACTCCGTGGGGCGGATCGACAGCGTGGTGCTGATCGACGTCTTGCCGCTGAGCATCGGGATCGGTTTACCGGGCGGCGGCTTCCTGCCGGTCCTGCAGGCGGGCACGGCGCTGCCGGCCACCAAGAGCTATACGATTTCCACCTTCAAGGACATGCAGACCCGGATCGAGCTTCTCATCTTCCAGGGCGACAACGAGCGCTTGATCCACAACGAGTACCTCGGCACCCTGGTGATCGGCGGTATCCAGCCCGGCCCCAAGGGTGCCAACCAGATCGAGATCACCTTCTCACTCGATCAGGAGTGCCTGCTGAAGATCAACGCCCGGAACCGGACCCGCGAGAAGGTGCTCGACGCCCAGCTCAAGCCCCTGGACAACGAGGTCACGATTCGCCAGAAGCTGCGCATCCCGGAGAACGAGAAGCCAGGGCAAGCGGACGCCGCGGCCGAGGCGGAAACAGCCAAGGCGAGCGCGCCCGCACAGCCCACCGGCCTGCTGGGCCGGCTGTTCAGCAAGAAGGGCTCTTGAATTCTCGCCGCACGGGCGGAGTCCGATCTCGATGAGGCTTGAGACTTGTGCGCAAATGCGCGATCATTCGATGATCACTGGAGCGCTGTCCCATCGCCGGAGGGAGAACGAGATGGATCACCGAAGCCGGAAAGCCCTGGCCACGGCGTGTGCATTGCTGCTGGTGTGCATCGCCGCGTCGGCCGCGGCCGTGGAGGTCTACCTGAACGGGGTCAAGATCACGGGTCTGGCGGACCAGACCATCGAGGGTGCCAAGGTCGTGCTGGACAAGGGTGGGAACGTCTACATCACGGCCCCCGAGTACAAGGTGCGCGAGCTCGGCGCAGGGGGTACGAACACGGCGCCCACCCCCGCGCCCACGCCGAGCCCCCCGCCACCGCGCAAGTCGAATCTCATCAACCAGTACTTCGTCATCACCGAGGTCGCGCGCGCCGGCGTGACCGGCTACAGCTTGCAGCTCATCGTCAACAACCAGTACATCAAGGACCTGCCGGACAGCATTCCCCAGCAAGTGGTCGAGCTCAACGACTACCTCCAGAAGGGCTCCAACACGGTGAGCTTCCGGGCGCTGCGGCCGGCGGGCCGCTCCGCCCAGAGCACGAATGCGAGCGACACCTTCTCGGCCCTGGTGGGCGTGGGCAAGGTCAGCCCGGGAGGCCAGCTGACGATCGACGAGGTGCTGGCCGAGTTCAAGGTCTCGGCCGTCGACCGCGGCGAGAAGTCCCAGTCCTTCACCGTCAAGGCCAAGTGAGCAGCGGGGGATTGTCCTTGCCATGCCCGCGGGCGGCGGGTAGCTTGATCGCAGAATACCAGGGCGGGGTGCAAGGAGGATCCCAGTGGCCACTTCCTCTGAAATCATCGAGATCACGGAAAAGTACGGCGCGCACAACTACCACCCGCTGCCGGTGGTCATCTCGCGGGCCGAGGGCGTGTGGGTCTGGGACGTCGAAGGTCGCAAGTACCTCGACTTCCTGAGCGCCTACTCGGCGGTCAACCAGGGCCATCGCCACCCCCGGATCGTCAAGGCGCTCGTGGAGCAGGCGGACCGGCTGACCCTCACCTCGAGAGCCTTCCACAACGACCAGCTCGGCCCTTTCCTGGCGAAGCTCTGCGCGCTGTTCGACATGCAGATGGCGCTGCCGATGAACACCGGCGCCGAGGCGGTCGAGACGGCCATCAAGGCGGCCCGCAAGTGGGGCTACTCGGTCAAGGGCGTGGCGGCCGACCGGGCCCGGATCGTCTGCTGTGAGGGCAACTTCCACGGTCGGACGACCACCATCGTCGGCTTCAGCTCCGAGGCGCAGTACCGGGAGGGCTTCGGCCCCTTCGCGCCCGGCTTCGACTTGATCCCTTACGGGGACGCCGATGCGCTGGAGGCGGCCATCGGACCCGACACGGTCGGCTTCCTCTTCGAGCCCATCCAGGGCGAGGCGGGCGTCGTGGTGCCGCCCGAGGGCTACCTCGCGCGCGCCCGCGAGCTCTGCAGCCGGCACCGGGTGCTGATGATGGCCGACGAGATCCAGACCGGCCTCGGGCGATGCGGCAGGATGTACTGCTGCCAGCACGAGGACGTCGTCCCCGACGTGCTCATCCTGGGCAAGGCCATCTCTGGCGGTATGCTCCCGGTCAGCGCGGTGGTCTCGAGCCGCGAGATCCTGGGGGTTTTCTCGCCCGGCGATCACGGCTCGACCTTCGGGGGCAACCCCCTGGGCGCGGCCGTGGCGTGCGCTGCGCTCGACGTGATCACAGATGAGAAACTCTGCGCGCGAGCGGCCGAGCTCGGCGCCTACTTCGAGGCTGAGCTCGCGAGCCTGGGCGGCAAGGTCGAGCTTGTGCGGGGGCGGGGCCTGCTGCTGGCGGCAGTGCTCCGGGAGTCGGCCGGCGCGGCTCGCGCGTACTGCGAGCAACTCAAGGCCGAGGGCCTGCTTTGCAAGGAGACACACGATCGGATCATCCGCTTCGCCCCTCCGCTGGTGATCGATAAGCCGACGCTCGACTGGGCCTTCGAGCGGATCGCCAAGGTGCTCGGGTGAACGCTTGACGAGTCAGTAGCAGGAGCGCAGGTAGTCCAGGGTCAGCGTGCCGTAGTCGTTCTCGCCGAGATCGACGCGCAGATCGTACCAGCCCTCGTGGGAGATGATGCCGTTTCGGCAGTGGGCGACCAGCTCCAGGTGGTAGCGGCCAGCCAAGAAGTCGGTCAGGATGGCACCCTGCCCCTCGCAGGGCGTGTCGTAGACCGCAAACTCCGAGTCGCCGTAGCTGTCGAAGACCTCGATGTCCACCCGGGCCACATCGGCCCGCGTGCAGGAGTCGGTCAGCTCGCCGCTCTCGAGCTCGAAGTTCCAGTAGAAGGCGATGTCTCCGATCCCCGGGTCGCAGTCCCCGATGCAGCCCGGATCCTCATGGTCGATCACGAGGCAGCCCGGCGCGCAGGCCGCGGCCAGGACGACGAAGGCGATCCAGAAGCCATTTGCTCGCATGGCGTCCTCCCTGTGCCCCGAGGATGTAGCAAGCTGCTTGCCAGGCTCTCGGAGCTGCGTACAAGGATACGAAATAAAACATATTTTACATGAGAAGACAAGACCCTGGCCACGGGCCTCGAGCATCCTTTCTGACAGGCCTCGATTCCAGTTTGGAACTTGGAGCGCTTCGCTTGACAGGGCGCAGGGCTCGGGTAGACTGCCAGGTATGGGTCGCAAGCTGCTGGAATTCTGTATGTTCTTGCTGCTCTGGGGCTGCGCGGGCAGCCGTGCGACCAAGCTTGCACCCGATAGCGCGGTACAGATAGAGCAGAAAGAGGCCGGGCCGAGCGCCGAGCAGCAGCTCACGGCTTTCATCCGAAAGCATGTGCAGCGAGTGGCGCCGCTGGCCGAGGCGCTCAACCGCGCCTTCTGGCGCGCCACGGCCGAGGGCAAGCCCGAGGCCTGGGCCGAGCTCACCAGGCTCGAGAGCCAGATCCGAGCGATCTATGAATCGGGCCGGGATCGCGAGCTGCTGCAGCACCTTCAGGCCTCGGGCGCCGTCCGCTCCGCGCTGCTCGCCCGCCAGCTCGAGATACTCCGCCTGGCCTACGAGGAGAACCGGGCCGACGCTGCGCTGCAGCGGCGGTCGGTCGAGCTGGGCTACGAGGTGGCGCGCATCTTCCACGACTTTCACGCGGTCATCGCGGGCAGGCCGATCGCCGAGGAGCAGATCTACGACATGCTGCGCGGCGAGCAGGACGTGCACCTGCGCCGGGCCGCCTGGGAGGCGTTCTACGCGCGAGGCCAGGCCGTGGCGGACAAGCTGCTCGAGCTCGTCCGGATCCGCAATCGCATCGCGCGGCAGCTCGGGTACCCCGACTACTACGTCATGCAGCTCGTGCTCACCGAGGAGGATCCCTCGGTGCTCGCCGCCTGGCTCGATCGACTGGAAGAGGCCAGCGAGCAAGCTTTCCAGAGCGCCAAGGCGGAGATCGACGCCGCCCTCAGCCGGGGATACGGCCTGCAGGCAGGCGAGCTGATGCCATGGCACTACGACGACCCCTTCATGCAGGAGTTGCCGGCCGCAGGCGGCCCCGATCCGGAGTCCTTGCTCGCGCGCCAAGATCCGGTAGCGCTCGTCGGGCGGTTCTTCTCCGGGCTCGGGCTCGATCCGGGCTCCGTGCTCGAGCGCTCGGACCTGTCGGTCAGACCCGGGCGCAAGGGCGTGTACTGCCTCGACATCGACCGCGCAGGCGACGTGCGGATCCTGGCCTCCGTGCGGCCGGGCGGAGCCTGGACCGGTACCCTGCTTCACGAGATGGGACACGCCGTCTACCACACCCACATCGATCCCGAGCTGCCCTGGTTGCTGCGCGCACCGGCGCACCCCGCGGTGAGCGAGGCGGTGGCCGGGCTCTTCGAGCGTCTCGCCGGCCAGCCGCGCTGGATCGCATCGATGTTGTCCCGGGAGGGATTCGATGGCCAGTCCGAGGCTTTCGAGCGAGCCCGGCAGCGATCCATGCTGCTGTTCGTCCGCTGGTGTCTGGTCATGATCCACTTCGAGCGCGAGCTCTACCGCGATCCCGATCAGGACCTTACGGGCCTATGGTGGAAGCTCAGGCAGCGCTTCCAGGGACTGAGTCGGCCGGAGGGCAGAGCGGCGGCCGACTGGGCGGCCGTGGTCCACCTCTCTCAGGCGCCCGTGACCTACCACCACTACCTCTTCGGCCAGATGCTGGCCAGCCAGTGGCTCTTCCAGCTGGCCGATCAGCTGGGTCTCGAGTCTCCGGATCAGATCGACTGGGTGGGCAACCGGGTGGCCGGCCGCTTTCTACGCGAGCGGATCTTCGCCCCGGGAGCAAGCTTGCGATGGGACGAGCTCGTGCGCCGCAGCGCGGGCGGAGCGCTGGATCCGGCATGCTTTATCCGGGAGTACTTCCCCCGGTCCTCCCCGGACCGCCAGCCGCCCGGACCCTCGCGCGCAGAGGCGGCTCAGCGCTCGCGCCACTCCACGACGATCCGGTTGCCGAAGCGGTCGCGGTAGACGCGGTGAGCGCCGGGGACCGCCGGCCTTTCGGGTGGCAGGACCTCCGGGCCGTCGTCGATGTAGCCGGGATCGCCCGCGCGAAGGCGCGCCATGGCCTGCGCTTGCTCAGCCGCCGACATGAAGAAGACCAAGAAGGCGATCAGCACGAGCCAGCCGGACAAGAAGACCCCGGCTAGCGCGAGGCCCATGGCCAGGTAGCGAGCGATACGAGCCGCGAGCACGGTCGAGCGGTAGTAGCCCATCCGGCGAGCCAGCAGCGCCCTCAGGATCCGCCCGCCATCCATGGGCAGGGCCGGCAAGAGGTTGAATGCGCCCAGTACCAGGTTCATCTCGGCCATCCACCACAGCACGACCTGTCCACTCACGGCCGACAGGATCCACAGGCAGGCTCCCAGGGCGAAGCTGACCGCAGGCCCGGCGGCCGCGATCGCGATCTCGTCGCCAGAGCGCTGTGGGGCGGCGAGCATGCGGGCCATGCCGCCGAAGGGGTAGAGCGAGATGTCGCTGATCGGCAGGCCCTTGGAGCGCGCCACCAAGGCATGGCCCAACTCGTGCACCAGCACCGAGCCGAAGAGGGTCGCGGTCAGCACCAGACCGCTCAGACCTCCGCCCAGCAAGGCGGTAAGGCCCATCATCGCGATCAGGCTCAGGTGCACCCGGATCGGGATGCCGAACAGTCTGCCTATCTGATACGACCAGCGCATCGCAGCTCACTCCTCTCGAGCCGCCCTGACGCATGCAATATGGGTCCGAGCTCGTCGCTTGGCAAGCCCGGATCGCTTCTCTGACAGCCCGGACGGGAGAAAGTTGCTCTGCTGGATGGCTTCAACACTCGGCCAGGGAGAGGTCCACCCCGAGGGTCCTGGAATCGAGCCAGCGCGCGAGCCTTCGCTCATCGGCAAAGCGCAAGTCCACGAAGCGCCCGCGCACGCCGATCCGTCCGCGGCACTGCAGCTGGCCGAGAACCTCCCCCTGAACCTGGATCCAGTGATCGCCGGGCAGGCAGAAGTGGAGCTCCATGCGCGAGCCGGGCGTGAGCTGGCGCTCCCCCTCGATGCAGAAGCCACCGATACCCACGTTGCCGCGGCGAGCCACCAGCGGTCCTTGCCCGCCGTATGGTGCGTAGATGACGAGCTCGTAGCGGGGCGAGAGCCGGTCGCGCCGCGCGCGCCTCTCGAGCCTGAGCCAGCGGAAGAGAACGTCGATCATCCTCGGCATGTCGCTTGCCTCCGTGCTTCCTCTCGAGTCGGCAAGACGGAAGGAATGCGCGGATTGTTCAAAAAAAGATGAAAAATCGTGAAGTTGTGACGAAGATCACGCCCGCCGGCCCATCCCGGTCGCGTTTCTTGGTTGCCCGGAGCTCGAAGCGCGTGATACACAATCTGCCCCGGAGCCCACTTTGCAGAGGACGCCCATGAGCGAAGACACCCCGCCCGCAGACGATCACGGCCCGAGCGAGGCCACGGATATTCAGGCGCCGGCCTCCGAAGCTCCGGCAGACGCGAGCCGGCAGAAGACCGCAGACTTGGAGCAGGCCGAGCGCGACGAGTTCCTGGCTGCCATGGAGCAGGACTTCGACGTACGCGAATCGTCGAGCGGAGAGATGGTCGCGGGCACGGTGCTGTCGGTGGGCAAGGAGTACGTGTTCGTGGACCTGGGCTCCAAGAGCGAGGGCATGCTGTCTCTGGAGGAGTTCGACGAGCCGCCCGAGCCTGGCACGAGTGTGGAGGCCTGCGTGCTCTCCAGCGGCGCAGACGGGGTCATCCTGTCGCGCAAGCTGGCCAAGGGCGTGCGAGACCGGCAATTTCTGGCCGAGGCGGCCAGGACCCGGATCCCGGTCGAAGGCCGTGTGACCGGCCGGAACAAGGGCGGCTTCGAGGTCGAGGTGGCCGGCGTGCGGGGCTTCTGCCCCATCGGCCAGATCGAGCTGCGATTCTGCGAGGATCCAGATGTCCACCTCGACAAGCGCTACACCTTCCTGATCACGAAGTACGACACCTCGGGTCGCCGGCCCGATCTGGTCGTCTCGCGCAAGGAGCTCCTCAAGATCGAGGCGGAACGGGCAGCCGACGAGCTCCGCCAGACGCTCAAGGAGGGCGATGTCGTCACCGGCATCGTGAGGAACATACGCGAGTTCGGTGCCTTCGTGGACCTGGGGGGGCTGGATGGCCTGCTGCCCATCTCCGAGCTGTCCCACGGCCGCGTAGACAGCGTCAGTGACGTGCTCGAGGTGGGCGAGGAGGTGCACGTCCAGGTGGTCTCGTTCGATCGGGACAGCGATCGGATCTCTCTGAGCCTCAAGCGCCTGGAGGCGGATCCCTGGGATGACGTGATGCAGCTCTTCCCGGAAGGCTCGCGGATCAAGGGACAGGTCGTACGCCTCAAGCCCTTCGGCGCCTTCGTGGAGTTGCAGCCGGGCGTGGACGGCCTGATCCACATCTCCAACATGAACTCGCCCGAGCGGATCAACCACCCCAAGGCCTTGCTGAAGATCGGCCAGCAGGTGGACGTCGAGGTCCTGAGCGTGGATTACCCCCAGCGGCGCATCGCGCTGGCCCGCATTCCGCAAGAAGGGGAGTTCGGCGACGTGCCGGTCATGGGCGCCGTGATGGAGGGCAAGGTGGACAAGGTCGCACCCTTCGGCGTGTTCGTCCTGCTGGGCCCGGGACGAAAGGGCCTGGTGCCCAACGCGGAGCTGGGGATCGCCCGCGGCGCGGACGCGCGCAAGGAGTTCCCGGCCGGCAGCCCGATCAAGGTCGAGGTGATCGAGGTGACCGAGGGCGGCCGGCGCATCCGGCTGAGCCGCAAGAGCGTGCTGGATGCGGAGGAGCGGCAGGACTTCGAGAGCTACCTGGGAGACGATGGAAAGGCGCAGGCGGGCTTCGGGACCCTGGGCGATCTCTTGAAGAAGAAGCTCGAAAAGACCTGAGTTCCGTTCGGGAGCTGGGAGCCCAGCCCCTGAATGCGAGTAACAAGGCATCCAACCGACGGGAGACGAGACAATGGCCAACCCGCAAGTCGTCATTCGAACGAGCCTGGGCGAGATCGAGGTCGAGCTCTTCGCCGACAAGGCGCCCATCAGCGCGAAGAACTTCATGCAGTACGTGGCTGACGGGCACTACGACGGGACCATCTTCCACCGGGTCATCCCCAACTTCATGGTTCAAGGGGGCGGTTTCGACACCTCGATGAAGCAGAAGCCGGTGCGCGATCCGATCGAGAACGAGGCGGAGAACGGGCTCAAGAACCTGCGCGGCACCTTGGCCATGGCCCGCACATCCGAGGTGAACTCCGCGACCAGTCAGTTCTTCATCAACGTCAAGGACAACGGCTTTCTGGATCACGGCACGCGGGACTTCGGCTACGCGGTCTTCGGCAAGGTGATCCGGGGCATGGACGTGGTGGACAAGATTGTCCACACGCCGACCGGCTCCAAGGGCCCCTTCGGCAAGGACTGCCCGCTGACCGACGTGGTCATGGAGTCCGTCGAAAAGATCGCCTGAGCGAGCTGTTCACGCGAGAAAGGAGAATTCGGATGAAGATCAAGGCTCTTTTTGCAGCTGCAGGCATGGCCGCCCTGATGCTCGGCGCGGGACCGGCCGAGGCCAAGGACCCCGTGGTGGTCATCAAGACGAACAAGGGCAGTATCGAGGCGGTGCTCTACAAGGACAAGGCTCCGATTTCCGTGGCCAATTTTCTCAAGTACGCCGAGGAGAAGTTCTACGACGGGACCGTCTTCCACCGGGTGATACCCAACTTCATGATCCAGGGCGGCGGGTTCACCCAGGAGCTCAGGCGCAAGCCCACCCACGCGGCCATCAAGAACGAGGCGAAGAACGGCCTGAAGAACTTGCCAGGCACGCTGGCCATGGCCCGAACGTCCGAGATCGATTCCGCCACCAGCCAGTTCTTCATCAACCTCAAGCACAACAAATTTCTCGACCACGGCGTGCGTGACTTCGGCTATGCGGTCTTCGGCAAGGTGACCAAGGGCATGGAAGTGGTCAACCAGATCGCTGCGGTCGAGACCGGGCGCAAGGGGCCGCTGCCCCGCGATGTCCCCCTGCAGGACGTGGTCATCGAGTCCGTCCGACTCAAGTAGGTCGCACGATCGCACGACGGCCGGGTGGCCTCGCGAGCAGGAGCGTGCTAACATCATGCGGGCATCTCGTTTGACGGAGGCCACCATGTCCTCACGGTCATCCCCGCTGCTCTTCATGGCCATCTGCGCGATTGGTTGCCAGAGCTACGAGGTGAGCCAGGAGGAGATCTGCTGCTGGGTCCGGACGACGGCCGAGAGTGTGAGTGGCTTGCAGCGCTGCGTGTTCAATGCGCATTGTACGTTCGACGGGCAGGCCTATGTGTGCCCCTGCGGGGAGGGCTGCAGCTGCGCCGCTGAGCCACCGGCCGATGGCTCGTTCGACATCTTCGGCTGCCATTGGCAAGAGGACTACTGCTACCGGGGGCCGGAGATGAGCCCGGGGCAGGAGGTGGGGACCTGTTCCTGCGTGGTCGGCTTCCCCTGCTGGGCTCACTGCCTGGGCCACGAAGACCGGCAGGGTGGATTCGAGTGCGAGATCGATGGCGAGGTCCAGGCCTGCGTCGCTCAGCCGGATCTCGACTCCCAGGGCGAGGCGCATTTCTGCGACGGCGGCGCCAATCCCTGGGCCTACGAGGACGCCCTGGAGTACTACCGGTGTGAATGAGCCATGGCGCGCCGTATCGCTCTGCGCAAGCACCCGCCGCGTCGACCTGTCAGACTGATCGAACGGGTCGTGGCGGGTGACAGCGCGGCCTGGAAACGCTTCGTCGAGCACTACACGCCTTTTCTCTACGCCATCGCATGGCGATATGCACGCCCGGATGCGGACACGGCTTCCGAACTCGTCCTGGTGGCGCTCGAGGGCCTGCGCAGGCCGGATGCCGAGGGCCGGGATTTCTATCGTCTGCGGAAGTACCTCGAATCCTTGCAGCGCTACCGGGAGCGCAGCCGGTTCACCACCTGGCTCGCCCTGGTGAGCAAGAACCTGTTTCGGGACTGGTACCGACAGCGGGAAGGACGGCGCCTGTTGCCCAAGGAGATCCGTGGGCTGGACGAGATCGATCAGGCCCTGTTCAGCTGTCTGTTCTGGGATGGCTGCAGCGAGACGGAAGCTTGCGGCCGCCTGTGCTCCCGCTGGCCAGAGATCGGCGAGGAGGAGTGCGCGCAGCGTTGTGAGCGGGTCAGGCAGCGCCTTTCAGAGAGGAACCTCTGGAACCTCTACCGGGATCTCATGCGGCGCTTGCCCGGGGTGCCGATCCATCCGACCGGCAGCCAGGAGCCGGTCGCCGTGCAGTTGCCGGATCCACATCCGGACAGCAGACCCGACTCGGCCTTGCAGCGCAAGCAGGACCGCGCCGTGGCCGGGGCTCTGGCGGAGGCGCTTGGTCGCGCCGTGGAGTACTTGCCGCAGCGGACCCAGCAGGTGGTCAGGCTCCTGATGCTGCGCGGCATGACCGGAGCGCAGGTCCAGAGGATCATGGGCTTCGGCAAGCGGCAGCGGGTCTATGACGAGATGGACAGGGCCAGGCGCAGGATCCGAGAGTCGCTCGAACGGGACGGCTTCTCCGGGCAGGACCTGCGCAGGGCCGAGGGCTGGCTGGACAGCGGACTCGAAGAAAACGATCCATCCGGGCCAGATCTCGGCTCGGCTGCCGTCGTGAATGAACATCGGGCCGACGAGGAGGTGTGAAGGTGGCATGTCTATCTCATGAGGAGCTGGCAGCAGCGTTTGACGGAACCCTCTCGAGGGCGCGCAGCGACCGGATCCGCGACCACCTGTCGCACTGCCCGCGTTGCGCCGAGGAGTTCAAGCGGCTCGGGGAGATCCTCGCCAGCGTCGAGACAGCCCCTGACCCGCCTGCCGGCTTGAGCCAGAGAGCGGCTGCGCTTGCCACCCGTCCGCCTCAGGCCTCGGAGAAGCACGCTCCCGCGGTGGCCAAGCCTCTGCAGAGCAGCAAGAGACCCCGTACATCGTAATCGCCTGCGTCCGCGTCGCTGCAACGCCGTCAAGCCGGGACCGATCTCTGCCAGACCCTCTGAGGGCATGGACGGATAGCCAGATCTCTGGCCAGCTGCCGTCCTGAATGATCAGAGGGACGTGATGAAAGCAGTAAAAAAAAGAGTGATGCGGCGACGGCTTCCGGTGGGATTGCTGGCGCTTCTTCTGATGCCGGGTGCGGCGGCAGTCTTCCTGTCCGACTCCGGCGTCCACGCGAGCGAGGGTGGCGGGGTGGTGATCCCGGCACCGGAATCGACCGATTCGGCGAGGGTGTCGGCGGCCAGGGTGATCATGCTGTCGGAGCCGGGCTGGGTCCACATGATCCGGGTGGGGGAGACCGAGCGGCTCGGCACGGCCACGGTGGTCACAGGGCTGGATTGCGAGGCCTGCGAGCTGGCCTGCAGCCAGATCTCGATCGGAGAGATCGATGCCGCCGCAGCGCAGTACCGCCAGCTGGCCATGGAGGGAAGCCAGGACCAGCCGGTCCGGATCGGCCTGGCCACCAGCCTGTATCTCGAAGGTGACCTGCTGGGCGCGGCCCGGGCTTACAACTGGGCGGCGGCCGGCAGGCCGGACGATCCCGACGTGCGCAACGGCCTGGGCAACGTGATGGCCGAGCTCTCACTGCCCGTGCAAGCCGCCCGGGAGTTCGAGGAGCTCGCCAGGCAACCGGGCTATTCCGCCGTGGCCTACAACAACCTGGGGAATGCCTATCGCAAGGTCGCCCGGCTCGATGATGCGCTGCGAGAGTACGATCGGGCCCTCGCCCACGACTCGGATCTCTTCGCCGCCCACTACAACCGGGCGGTGACCCTGATGGAGCTGGATCGCGTGGCAGAGGCTGCGAGCGGATTCCGGGCGGCCACCCGGGTCAAGCCAGACTTCTCCGATGGCTACTTCCTCGAGGGGCTGACCCTGCTCCGCGACAGGCAGGCCATCCGGGCGGCGGTGGCGCTCCAGCGGGCCCGGGACATGGGTGTGGATTCGGCCGCATTGAACCTGGCCCTGGGAGTGGCCTGCCAGCAGATCGAGCTGCACGAGGAGGCCGCCGAGTATCTCCAGAAAGCCATCGATCGCGGCACGCACGATAGCCGGGTCTACAACATGCTGGCTTCCAGCCTGGCCCGACTGGGACGGATGGAGCGCGCGGCGGAGGTCCTCGAGTCGGGCTTTGCGTATGGTCCCAAGGACGCAGACGCGCACTTCTTCGTGGGGCTCAAGCTCTACCTGGCCGATCGCCCCGACATGGCCGCCGAGCACCTGCAGGCAGCGCTCGAGAAGGGCCGCCAGGATGCGGACACCTACTTCGTGCTCGGGCAGGCGCAGCTGCAGTCCGGGCAAGCGGAGCAAGCGGTGCGATCTCTGGCCGCCGCTGTTCGGCTGAAGCCCTCGGTGGCCGAGATCCACTACGGCTTCGGCGTCGCGCTCTATCGCAGCGATGACCTGCAGGGTGCAGTCCGAGAGCTCAAGACCGCGGCGGTTCTGGATCCCGAGGACGCTGACATCGCCGGTCTGCTGATGGACGTGCAGCAGAGAGCGGGCGACTTCGAGGGCTGCGCCCAGACTGGCCGGATGCTCGTCGACATCCATCCGGAGCTGGTGGGGCCGCGTTTCGAGCTCGCATTCTGTCTGGCCATGTCGGGCCAGCTGGACAAGGCTGAAGAGACCATGGAGAGCGCACTGGACCAGGATCTGGACGGAGACGGCGTGCGCGCTGTCCGGCAGAGGCTCGAGCGCCTGGCGGATACGGAGCTCGCACGGCGCCTGCCCGGCATGCATCTGCTGCTCGCCATGATCCACCAGCGGCGAGGTGACTGGAGCGAGGCTACCGTGGCCTACGAGCGGTTCATCCTGGCCTCGCCTCCCAAGGCCTGGTCCCGCAAGGTGCTCGGACGCCTGCGGGCCATCTCCCCTTCCTCCCCCGGTCGCTGATCGGCTCCTCCTACTAGTCCCAAAACAAGTGCGCTGCACTTGTTTTGGGTCTTAGTCACTCTCAGGAGGCTTTCGCAAAGCCCCCTCGCTGCTGGAATACAATTCCAGCAGCTTCACCCCAAAACGACCACCCTTTGGGCGGCTAGCCCTGAAAACAAACGCGGCTTGGAAAGCCGCGCTTGTTTTAGGACTAGTGCACGCCGCCCAGCTCCCGCTCCAGGCGCTCCCGCTGCGACTGGAAACGTGCCAGGTCTGCGCCCTCGAGCGCGAGTCGCTCCGTTTCGTGGAAATCGAAAGGGTTGAGCTGCCGCCCGTTCGGCTTTCTCAGCTCGTAGTGCAGGTGGGGCGCGGTGGATCGACCCGTGTTGCCCGTCCGGGCGACGATCGTGCCCGCGGCCAGCACGCGGCCGGGCCGGGCGACGGGCAGCACCTCGTCCAGGTGGAGAAAGAGGGCGTTCACCCGCGACTCGAGGTAGATGACGTGGAGGCAGTACCCGTTGCGACGCGTCTTCCAGTTGCGCCGCGAGACCCTCGCGCGCCGTGGCAGACGCACGGGCGCTCCGATGTCGACCTTGAGATCCACACCGTGGTGACGGCGACCCGAGGCGTTCATCAGCTCCGTCACCTGCTCGTAGGCCTCCAGGGGGCCGTCCTTGAGGCGCAGCTCG
Source organism: Deltaproteobacteria bacterium (assembly GCA_016935365.1). Lineage (GTDB taxonomy): Bacteria > Myxococcota > B64-G9 > B64-G9 > B64-G9 > JAFGRB01. Next base: position 8,484 of record JAFGRB010000379.1, on the reverse strand, counting down.
ATCTCGGCGCCGCGCTCGTCGTAGTAGCGCCCGTAGGGTCCGGACCCGGCTTCGAAGTAGTACGCCGAATGCGTCTTGGCCAGCTTGCGGCTCGTGTAGCGCAGCGCCCGGATCCTCAGCTCTCCGGGCCCCGGCGCCGGCTCGTAGGTGAAGACGATCTCGTCGCCCGCGAGGACGTCTTTTCGCATGTCGAGCCACCAGACCAGGATGCGGCTCAGCTGGGCCGAGAGGATGTCCGCCTCGCGGGGCTCGCCGACCGAGTCGCTGAGCGTGGCGTATAGAGAGCCGGAGATGGCAGCCGCGAAGCGCTTGGCTTCGGCTGCGGGTGGCTCGGCTGCGCGCGGCGCTTCGCTTTCGCGGCTGTCCGGGACGTTGCCGGCATCTGCGGAGATGCCGGCGTCCTCGACCGGCAGGCTCTGCGTGTCGCTCGTGAAACCTGGGGTAGGCGGCTGGGCCGTGTGGCGCCCCAGCGCGAATCCCAGCCCGGCGCCGACGACGAAGCCCAGCAAGACCGCAGCGCCGACCCGAACGCCACCCGGGCGCTGCGGCGAAGGGGCGGTCTGGAGCGAGCTGGAGAACAAGGGCGGGGCCCTGGATCAGGAGGCGGTCTCGACCCGATTGCGCCCGGACTGCTTGGCCTTGAAGAGCGCCTGGTCGGCGAGGCGAAAGAGCGCAGCACCATCGAGAGAGCCCGCGTCCAGGCTGGCCACGCCCGCGCTGATGGTGACCTCGCCGGGATCGCGGCCACCCAGGCTCGCGGACTCGATCTCCTTGCGCAGCTTGTCGGCCACCTTGCGGGACTCCTCCAGGGTGGCCCCGCCGGTCAGCAGCACGACGAACTCCTCGCCGCCGTATCGGGCGACCAGATCCTCGGAGCGCACCCGGGCATTGAGCAGCTGGGCTACGTCCTTGAGGACATGGTCCCCGCATTCGTGGCCGAAGCGGTCATTGCAGTCCTTGAAGTGGTCGATGTCGAAGACGAGCAGCGCCAGGGATCGACCTGCGCGGCGCGCGCGAGCGACTTCTTGCTGCAAGCGCATCTCGTAGTGACGCCGGTTGAATACCCCGGTCAGTCCGTCCAGGGCGGCCATCTCCTTGAGGCGCGAGTGCAGACGCGCTTTCTCGATGGCGATGGAGGCCATGTTGGCCAGCGTGACCAGCCCGCGCATCTCGTCCGGCTCCACCTGTCGGCTGTTGTAGTGGTTGTCTGCCAAGATCACGCCGAGCACGCCATCCTGGCGCGTCAGCGGGATGGCAGCCACGTGGCTGAAGACCAGGCTCTCGCCGCCCTCTGCCGGCGGAGGCTGATAGACCGCTCGGATCCGGTTCGAGAAAAAGGGCTCTCTGGTGTGTGCGCAGCGGGCCACGATCGCCTGTACCGGAGCTTCCTCGTCCTCTGGGATGGGGGGGGCGCTTGCGGTCAGAGGAATCGTGAAGCCCAGCATGCGCTGGGCGAGGGAGTCGGCGGGGTGCTGGCTGGACGTCTCGAAGCGGTCGAGCAGTTGCTCCAGGTCCAGCTTGCGCTCCTCCATCTCCTCCCAGATCCTGTGCGCCTCGGCCTCGCTGGCCGGTCCCACGGCCGTCGAGATGCGCAGCTCTCGGCCCGCGTCGTCGGCCAGGAAGAGGAAGGCGCGATTGAAGTCGAGCCCTTCTCCGTGGGTGATCCCCGAGAGGATGATGAACAGCACCTGGTCCAGGTCCAGGGTGCCCAGCATGGCCCGGGTCACAGTCAGCTGGAACTGGAGCTCCTTCAACATCTGTTCCGGCCTGGACGCAGTCATGGGCCTGTGCCTCCTGATACCCCGCCACGCCTCGTGGCGATGCGGGAGAGGATAGCCCTCGGCGGGTCAAAAAGCAACAACGAAACGGCCTGCTCGCCTTGGGTCGGCCCCGCGGCCGGGCCCTAGCAGCGCAGTGTGGCGGTCAGGCGGTCGGGGTGCAGCAGGAGATCGAGGCCGTCGGCGATGCGCGTGCAGATGACGTCCGATGCTTCGATGACGCCGACAAAGGCGCCCTCCGCGCCGATGATGGCGATGCCGAGGGCGGCTTCTTTCAGCATGAGCGCATCGTTGCGCCCGTTGCCCAGCGCGGCCGTGCATGCGGGATTGAGCTTGCGGATGTACTCCAGCTTCTGCCTGTCCTGAGCGCTCGGCCTGAGCACGACCCGCTCGATCTCCAGGTGACCCAGCTGCTCTGCGACGGTGCCGAAGGTATCCGCGGTGACCACGTGGAGCCGAAGGCGCATCGAGAGCATCGCGAGGCGTTCGCGCGTCTCGGCGAGCAGCAGCCCATCCGTCGCCAGGGTGCCATTGAAGTCCATCACGACATGATCGATACGCCGCCGTCCCCAGCCGGGGATGTCGAGCTCGATGCTCACGATCGTCTCCTGAGGGCGAGCAGGCACAGCAGGCCGAGCGAGATCCAGCCAATCTGGACTCTGCCCGGGCCGCTGCAGGCGCAGCCGCCAGCCCGCTCGCAATCGGCTGCGTCATCCACGAGCCCATTGCAGTCGTCGTCTCGTCCGTTGCATACCTCTTCCGAACCGGGATGGACGCGCGCATCGCTGTCGTCGCAGTCTTCGCCTCCGCAGGCGCGATCGAAGTAACCGTCGCCGTCCGCGTCCGGGCAGATCGCGCTGCAGGTGCCGTCCGAGCACGCGATCCCCCGTGGGCAGATGCGCCCGCAGCCGCCGCAGTGGCGGCTGGACGAGAGGAGATCCGTCTCGCAGCCGTCATCGGGATCCAGGTTGCAGTCGCCCCAGCCTGCCGCGCAGGATGCCACGCCGCACCGCCCTTGCTCGCAGACGGCCTCGGCGCGGGGCGGTTCGCATCGCTGCCCGCAATGCCCGCAGTTCTCCGTGTCGCTGCGCAGGTCGGTCTCGCAACCGTCGTTCGACGTCCCGTTGCAGTCCGCGCGTCCAGCTTGGCATCCGACCAGCTCGCAGATGCGGTCCCGGCAGGATGCCACGCCGCCCGGAAAGGAGCAGCTCTGTCCGCAACCGCCGCAGTGCTGGAGATCGCTCGCAGGGTCCGTCTCGCAACCGTCTGCGGGATCGAGGTTGCAGTCCTCGTGCTCGTCGGTGCAGGCCGTCAGCAGGCACTGGCCCCCCTCGCAGACGCTCTCTGCGTGTGGCCCGCGGCAGCGCTCTCCGCAGCTACCGCAGTGATCCAAGTCGCTTTCCAGATCGCGCTCGCATCCGTTGTAGCTCGCCCGGTCACAGTCGCCGAATCCAGCGTGACACGAGACGACCGAGCAGCTCCCTTCGACGCAGTCGGCTGTCGCGTTCGGCAGATCGCAGGCCTGCCGGCAAGCGCCGCAGTGCTGCGGGTCGTGCGAGATATCGGTCTCGCAGCCGCTTTCGGACTCCGCGTCGCAGTTGCCCCAGCCCGGCTCGCAGGTGCCCAGGCGGCAGCTGCTCTGCCGGCAGACCGCCTGGGCGTGCGCGAAGCTGCAGCGGCGCCCGCACTCGCCGCAGTTTTCCGGATCGTCCGCCAGGCGTGCCTCGCATCCGTCCGCGCTGAGCGCATTGCAGTCGGCGTATCCGGCCTTGCAGTCGCCCATGGAGCAGGCTCCGTCCTCGCAGATGCCCTCGGCGTAGGCGTAGTCGCAGGGCCGACCGCAGCCGCCGCAGTTGGCGGGATCCGTGTCCGGATCCGACTCGCAGCCGTCGCGGGCAAGCGCGTTGCAGTCCGCCCAGCCCGGCATGCAGGTGTCGATCTCACAGCGGCCGTCGACGCAGCGGTGATGCTGGACGTGGGCCAGGTCGCAGTCGGCAGGCGTCGAGCAGAGCGGCGCTCCTTGCAGCGCGAGCGAGAGGGCCCAGCTGTCGAGCCTGCCGGCGTCTCCGCCTGCCACGTCTCGAACGTGGAGGCGCCAGTCTCCGCCCGACATCTGGCCGGTGAAATCCGGGAGCGCGTAGTCTTCGTGCACACCGCCCGTCAACGTACCGCCTTCCCGGTCGTGCAGCAGCGCCTCGGTCCCGGCCGGCGAGCGCAGGCTGACGACGAGGTCGCTCGCGCAGGGGTGGACGATATCCAGCCGGACGGATGTCCCGATCACCCGCCGGTCCTCGGCGACGTGGATGACGCTTTGGATGCCGGACTGCTGGGCGTCGGGGATCGAGATCGGGGTGTCCAGCGAGCTCATATCGATCCGTTCGTCCCACATGTCCCGGACCCGGATGGACACGGAGTCGCCCGCGCGGAGCTCCCCGTCGGAGACGGTCAGCTCGAAGACCAGATCGCTGTCGGCGTCCACACCGCAGGCGACGAAGACCGGTCTATCCGTCAGCGCCTGCTGGATCTGCACGGGCGGCCCGGCGGTCTGGACCCAGGAGAAGAAGAGCGCTCCCCCGTCGGGATCGGACGAGGCGGAGCCGTTCAGTGCGACGTCGTCGCCCTCGTCGACCGTCCGGTCTGCGCCCGCGTCGGCGAGCGGGCTGTGGTTGGTGCCGGCGTGCATGGGGATCTCGAGATCGGTGGGCCCTTGTGAGACCTGGGCCTCGCGGACCTCGGGCAGATAGCCGGCTGCCGTGAAGACCAGGCTGTGGGCGCTGTGGGGAAGCAACGCCCGGCCGAAGCGACCGCCCGCGTCGGTGCGCAGCTCCCACTGGCCAGATCGGAAAGGGTGATCGGCAAAACGATAGCGCGCCTCGACCGGCTGGCCCGTCTGGGCATCGAAGGTATGGCCGCGCACCGAGGGGCCGTCGAGCGTGCGGGCGAGCAGGTAGCGCCAGGCCTGGCGCTGACGCCGACATGTGGCGTCGCGCCAGGTGCGGTAGTCCGGATGAAAGGCGGATGCGTTCAGCTCGATGGTGAAGGCCACCGCGCCGTTTGCCCCGTAGGCGTGGTCGTCGGCTCCGCCGGGAGCGGTGTAGAAGACCTCTCCCGAGGCCCCGACCGTCCAGTGGCCGACCTGTCCGTCGTCGGTGGGCACGATCGCGTTCAGGGCCGAGCCGACCTCTCGCAGCAGCGCGTCCTCGTCGACCCGCCCGCAGCCGCTCGACCACAGGATGTACTCGCCGTAGCTGTGGTAGTTGATGTAGTACATGGGCTTGAGCGCTTCCATGAGCGACTGCATCGTGCGGGTCTCGATCTCCGATGCCGCAGCCGGGCCGTGGTAGGTCTCGCCCCAGCACGCGTCGTCGGAGCCGGGGCAGGCGCGGTAGTTCCATGCGAAGTTGCGGTTCAGATCGACGCCGATGGCGGTTGCGCATTCGGCCGAGCGGTTCTTGCGCCACATCGGATCGTGGGTGTGTACGTAGGTCGCGCCGTCCGGATTGACCACGGGCACGATCCAGATCTCCAGCTGGTCGACCCAGCGCCGGACCTCGGGATCGGTGGCATACAGGCCGGTGAGCTGCTCGATGGCGTCGATCATGACCTCGGCGGTCATGACCTCGCGCGCGTGGATCTGGCCGTCCATCAGATAGGTGGGCTCGTCCTCGTCGAGCTCGACCCGATCCGAGATCTTCATGGCCCAGATCCGGCCACCCTCGGGCAGGCCCTCGGCCAGCAGGACCTTGCGGGCGATGTCGGGGTGGCTCGCCTGGATCGCGTCGAGGAGCGCCTCGATCTCGTCCGGGTCGTGGTAGTCGCTGAGCGCGCGGCTGCGCTGCGGCAAGCGCAGATCCTCGACAGCCCGGATCAGCTCGGCATGCGCCTCGGCGATGCGGTCCCGCTCGGCGGTCGTGCTCAAGACGTCCACCCAGCCTCGGCGATGATGCGAGCCGGTCACGTCCAGGCCGCTCTCGGCGAGACGGGCGCGCAGCTTGCCCACGGCGGATGGCGCGGCGTGCAGCCGCGTCCAGACCTTTTGCTGCGAGGATAGCGCGTCCTCACGTCCTCCGGGGGCTGGATCGCCGCCGGCGCAGGCGACGGCCAGCGCGGCGATCGCCGGAAGGGTAAAGCGTCTCACCGCGGCTCTCCGGGGTCTTTGGGGGCCGCCTCCATCTTGGCGAGCTTGCGTGCCAGGGTGTTTCGACCGATGCCCAGCAGGCGGGCCGCCTCGGAGCGGTTGTGGCCACAGCTCTCCAGGGTCCGCAGGAGGTGGTCCCGCTCCACTTCGATGAGCGGGGTGCCGGGCGGATAGCCGCCCAGCGAAGGCGTGGCGTGGGAGGTGCCGGGCAGCGCCAGGTGAGGCGTGTCGATGACCTCTTCCCGGCACAGGACCACGGCGCTCTCGATGCAGTGCTCGAGCTCGCGCACGTTGCCGGGCCAGTCGTATCGCTGCAGCCGGGCCATGGCCTCGGGGCTGAGCGGACGATAGGGCCGGCGGTAGCGGCGGGCATAGAGGTCCAGGAAGTGCTCGGCCAGGCTCTCGATGTCTCGGGGGCCGCGGGTCTTGAGCGGGGGGATGGTCAGCTCGACCACCCGCAGGCGGTAGTAGAGATCGCGCCGGAACCGGCCCTCGCCCATGGCCGCCTCGAGATCGGCATTCGTGGCCGAGACGACCCGCACGTCCGCCCGGAGGATCTCGCGGCCTCCGACCCGCTCGAACTCGTGCTCCTGGAGGAAGCGCAGCAGCTTGCCCTGCAGGGGTATCGGCAGGTCACCGATCTCGTCCAAAAAGAGCGTCCCGCCCTCGGCCAGCTCGAATTTCCCCGGAACCTGGCTGTCCGCACCCGTGAAAGCGCCGCGCTCGTGACCGAAGAGCTCGCTCTCGATCAGGCCGGCCGGCAAGGTGGTGCAGTCCACGTGTACGAAGGGGCCGGTGTGGCGATCGGAGTTGTCGTGCACCGCCTTGGCCACGAGCGTCTTGCCGGTGCCGCTCTCGCCGCGCACGAGCACGGTCGCGTCGGCCGAGGCGGCGGCCAGGATCCGCTCGTAGAGCGCCAGCATCTGGGGGCACTCGCCGATGATGTTGTTGAACGGGCCGTCGAGCAGCAGGCCCACGGAGCGATCCCCGACGGGCCGGATGGAGGTCCGCTCCAGTGCCTGGCTGACCTGCTCGGCCAGGTCGACCAGCAGTTGCTCGTCGTGCTCGCCGAAGCGGCCCGTGCGGCGGTTGAGCACCTGGAGCACGCCCCGGATCGTCCCCTCGGAGTCGCGCACCGGTGCCACGAGCATGGAGCGGGTGACGAAGCCGGTCTTCTTGTCGATGCCTGGAAAGAAGCGCTTGTCGCCGGTGACGTCGGGCAGATTGATCAGATCGCCCGTCTGGGCCACGTGGCCGGCCACGCCCTTTCCGGGCGGAAGGCGGATCTCGGTCAGCTCGGGCAGGTGCGCCACCCGGCTGACCAGCTCTCCGCTGCGGGCATCCACCAGAAAGAGCGTGCCGCGCTCCGCATCGAGCTCGGCGACGACCCGGTCGACCATGGTGCGCAGCAGCCTGTCCTTGGCGACGGGTCTCTCGAGCAGGTTGGCCACCGAGTGAAGCACGGAGGGCTTGTCCCGAGTAGACATCCTGGCCATCTTAGCCAGCGGCCAGGGCCGTTGCAAGGTAGCTCTCCAGTACGCGTTGGATGCAGGGGCTCTCTGCGCGGCTCGGCTCGAGTGCGATCTGTGTGCCTTCCCGGGCGGCCTGGCTGGCCGCGAAGAGCAGCCGCGCCTGCTGCTCTGCGAAGAAGACGTCGCCGTCGTCGCGCTGCGGATCGTGGTGGGCGAGGACGAGCCGGGCGACCCCGGCGGACTCGGCCAGGGCTGCGCAGTGCTCGTAAGTGCCGTGGCCCCAGCCGCGCCTGGAAGGGTACTCCTCGGGCAGGTACTGGGCATCGGCGATCAGCACGTCCGCTCCGCGGGCCAGCTCGATGAGCGCCCCGTCGCAGCTCGCGTCGCCGAACTCGTGATCCAGCGCGTGGACCGCGGACATGTCCCCGTGCTCGAGCCGATAGGCGATCGCCCCGCCGGGGTGGTGGAGCGCGCAGGTGCGGACCCGGACCGGGCCGAAGGCGAAGTCCGCGCCCGGCTTGACGGTCCGGAAGCGGATCCGGGCCCGCATCGCGTCCATGCCCACCGGGAAGAAGGGGCGGGACATCTGGCGCTCCAGCGCATCCCGCAGGCCCTCGGGACCCATCAAGATGATCCGCGAGCCGGGGTGGTACAGGGGGGCGAAGAAAGGGACGCCCTGGATATGGTCCCAGTGCAGGTGGGAGAAGAGGATGCAGCCGGAGAAGTGCCCTCCGGCGCAGGCCGCGCCCATGGCGCGCAAGCCCGTGCCGCCGTCGAGGATGATGCGACGACCGCCAATCTCGATCTCCGTGCACGAGGTGTTGCCGCCCACGCGCGGAGTGTGCGCCCCGCAGGACGGTATGCTTCCCCGGACACCCCAGAATCGAATGCTGGCCTTCATCTGGCTCTCTGCCCTCCTTTCTTCTCGCTCGATACGAGGACAAGCAAAACGCGTTCCAGCGGCTTATTTGATGGACTTGTAAAAAGTCCATCAACGGCCGGCGCTGAAAGGCGCCGGCCGCCAAGAGGGGGTGGAACCACTTGAATTCACTTCAAGTGGCGGGGGAGGGAAGGTCCCTCCCCCGCCGAGCAAAGT
>JAFGRB010000378.1 GCA_016935365.1 Deltaproteobacteria bacterium | reverse complement strand
TGCGGGGCTTCGCTGTGCTCGATCTTGCCGAGGTGGATCTCCATTGACGGGCATTTCGCAGTATTACGGAAAATCGAGAGGAGCGATGAAAGGAAGTCTCCGCCGCCCGGCCCGCCGGACCGGGAATGCGCCTCTCCACACGGATGCGCCGGACGGAGGGACGCGCCAGACGGAGCCCGGCTCTCCAGAGGGCGATCAGTACCGAATGCCGAGCGTGACGGCGTGCGTGTCGGACATGTGGTAGGAGATGGCGCCCGGGATGAACCGGTAGCCCAGGTCGAGGGCCAGGACGTAGATCCAGCACTCCACGTCCAGCCCGAACGAGGGGCCGAGCCCGATCTTCTGCTCGTCCTCCAGGTAGATGTCGGGGTCGCGGAAGCAGACGTCGCAGATGTCGGTCATCGGGTTGCAGCCCGGGTCCGTCGAGAAGGCGGCCATGCCGTTCGGGTCGAAGTGCAGCCAGCTGAAGGTTCCGCCGGCGGCCAGGCGGAACAGGAAGTTCTTCCAGGCGAAGAGCGCGAACTGGAGCTCGAGCCCGAGCCGCAGCTCCTTCGGCTTGCCGCTGGCCACGCCGATCCCGTCCCCGCCTCTCTCGTCGAGCTCGAAGAACTGGACCCCGGAGTGCTCCGCCGCGCCGATGCGCATCAGCAGGCCGAATCGCCAGTACCTGAGGCCGACGTCGAAGTCGAAGACGAAGGCCGCGTGGTCCTTCTCCACCCAGCCTCCGACCATGGCGCCGAAGCGCAGGGCCGCCGTGAGGGACAGCTTGACGCCCTCGGGGGGCGGCTCCCAGTCCTCGAACACGGCTTGCCCGGCCGAAAGGCAGGTGCCGTTCTCGATGTAGAGCCCCAGGACCTTGCCGTCCGCGCCCACGACCGGAAGGCCGTTCTGGCCCGCGGAGGCCACCTGGAAGGTCTTGCCGGCCGCCGCCACGACGATCGCCCGGACCAGCTCGAGCTCGCTACCCTTGCCCGCCGCGGGGGCGAGGGCGAAGACCCGCTCGCTCACCCCGATCGGCTCTCCGGACAGGGCCAGGGGCTCGACCGGGATCTCCTGGGCGAGCTCGATCGGACGGCGTCCGAGGTCTCGGCGAGGCCCGCGCGGGCCTTGCCGAGCACCTGCAGGCGCCGGACCTCGGCCTGGTGGCGCTCGCCGTCCAGGGTCTGGACCGCGACCTTCTGTCCCGCGCGGGCGGGCAGGCCGTCCAGGATGATCGTCCTCCTGTCCTGGAACACGAAGCCGTAGCTCCAGCGCCTGGCCCGCCGGCACTTGACCACCGATTGCAGGACCCGGGCCTCGAGGGCCTGTGCTCCGTCCGGCTCGCGGGCGGCGGGCGGCACGACCGCTACCGGCTCCGGGCTGTCGCCGGCGTTGGCGTCCTGGGCATTTGCCGGAGCGTACGTGCCGGCAAAGCAGGCCAGCGACGCGACGATGAGACAGGTTGGCTACCTCATGACAAGGCCTCCTCTCTGGCTCCTTGGTTGTGTTGGAAGCGGAGCGGACGAGTCAATCAATGTGACGCCCGCCGGGGAATGACAGACCAGGGGACTGGGTGCTATCGTGCACGGGCCGGGCCTCCTGTCATTAACCGTGCCCGCGAGGTCGGGGAGCGAGGGAGAAAGAGATGAGCGGCGAGAAATCGCGCTACACAGGAAATGGACAGTGCTGGCCGTTCGAGAAGAAAGGCGTCAACCACCAGGTCCGGGAGATGCGCTTCACGCCCGACGGCAAGCGGGCTTGCGTCTGCGGAGACGTCTTCGACAACTTGGTCCTCAGCGAGCGAGGAAAGAAGCGCGCGACCTTCGACGTGGAGGTCGCGCACTGCCTGGACGTGGATCCTTCCGGGACGAGAGCCGCCCTGGGGGGCGGCTGGGCCATGCTGAGCCTGCACGACCTGCAAAGCGGGAAGCGGCTGGCAGAGGTCACCGACCCGCTTCGCGAGGTGGAGGAGGAGGGGCAGGTCAGCTGGTGCCGCGACGAGGTGCTGGGCGTGCGCTTCTCGCCCGGGGGCGGGGAGATCGCCTGGTCGAGCTCGACGGGGGCCGCGTACATCAGCGAGGCCGGATCTCTGGCCATCAAGAGGCAGACGAGGCTGGACGAGGGCAGGGGCGTGCCCGGTCTGCTCTGGCATCCCGAGGGGAGCAGGCTTCTGGCGGCCAGCTCGAAGCAGCTCTGCTGGCTGGATGTCCGCAGCTTGAAGACCCTGGAATGCAGGCCGTGGAAGGGAGTGCGCTGCCTGGCCCTGTCCAGAGACGGCGCGCGGATCGCCGTCGGGCTCGAGGGCGAGATCCGGCTGCTGGATCGGGAGCTGGGGGTGCTGCCCGAGCGACTGAAGCTCGAAGGGGCCCCGGGATGCCTGCTCTTCTCTCACGAAGGAGACGGCGTCTTCGCTGCGATGCCGAAGGCCGTACTCTTCTGGGACATCTCCGAGCCGCGCGCCGCCGAGCTGAGGACCGCTGACAAGCGCGAGGACGGCTTGCTGGCGCTCGCCCTGCACCCGAAGAGCAAGAGGCTCTTCTGCGCTGGCTCTCGGGGCATCCACTTCTGGGAGCCGGAGCGGGCCTCCGGGGCCGCGAGAGTCGGCAAGGCGAGAGCCGGCAAGGCGGCGAAGCCCGGGGGCGCGCCTCTCGCAGAGGCGCTGCGCGCGTTCGATCTCTCGATGAGAGAGATTGTGGCTGAGCTCGGCGGGAAGAGGTCGAGGAAGAGGACCAGAGCGAGATCCGAGAAGGGCAAGCCGGCTTGGGGGCTGGACCGCTATGCGCTCCATCCCCAGGTCGAGGAGTACCTGGCGGGCCTGGCGGGGATCGCATCGCTGCGCGGGCCCTTCTACCTCTCGGCCGGACGCCTGCGCCCGGTCGAGTACAGCGCGGTCTTCGACCGCGATCTCGGCTTCGGCCGGGTGATGCCGGCGCTGCCGATCGGCCATCACGACGGGCACGAGTTCCTGCTGATGATCGAGTCGGCCAGGGTGGTCACGGTCCACCACGACCTGTGGCCGGAGATCGGCAGGGCGATCCGCGCCGGTGACGAGAAGCGCTTCCTGGCCCGCTTTCAGAAGAAGTATACGGTGCTGGATCTCCACGAGCTCCTGGCCCTGCAGCTCGCACTGCACCTCCTGGGGATCAGCTCCCTGGGCAACGTGCCCGACGAACTCGCGGGCGATGTGCGGAGGATCGTCGGCAGAGCCGTGGGCAGGCGATCGCTTGGCACGGCCGCCTGGGCCGGCTCGTACTACGCAACGCTGGGCTTCCTGCGGAAGTTCTACGATCCCCGCGGGGAGATCTGAGCCCCGGCTTTCCAAAGCGCTTGCCGGGCCGGCCGGGATGGCAAGGACGGCAAGGACGGGGGACGGAGGACGGCAAGGACGGGGGACGGAGGTGTGAGCAAGTCGTTCTATGTCTTTGAAATTACATCGAGATGATTCTGTTCCGACCTGCCTCCGTCCCCTGCTTTCCCCGGCCTTCCAAAGCGCTTGCCGGGCCGGGCCGGGATGTGATACTCGGCAGGCCAGCATGGACGAGATCCTGTCTGCTCCCAGCGAGCCCGGGCGGCCGACGACCTTCTGGGACGTGCTGCACTCGGCCGCGGCCAGCGGCTGGTCGGGCCAGATCGAGGCCCTGGACGAGCAGGGCGAGGCCGGGCTGGTGGTCTTCCACCAGGGCCGGATCGCCTGGGCGGTCAGCCGCCACCAGACCGAGAACCTGGGCGCCTTCCTGGCCCGGATCGGCAAGCTGGCACCCGAGCAGATCAGGGCGGCTCAGGCCAAGTACCGGGCCGAGGGCGGACGCCGCAAGCTGGGTGCCATCCTGGAGCAGGATCATAGGCTCGAGCGGCCTGTGCTGCGCCACTGCCTGCGGCTGCACACCCGCCGGGCGGTGGACTCGCTGGCCTGCCGGCCCAGGCTCACCCTGCAGTCCGGCACGGGCCCCAGGGTCGTCGAGGACGAGCTGACCTTCCCGCTGGAGGACTTCCTGCCTTCCGTTCCGCCGGGCTAGAACTATCTACCTCCGTCCCCGCCTTTCCCGTCAGAAGAGCTTCTCGAATCGCTGGTAGAGATCGATTACCGGCAGCGATTCCCGCGAGAGGTACCAGAACTTCTGCCCGGGCTGACCGTCGCGCCGTGGCACCCGATAGATCTGGTTGGTGAACAGGCACCAGATCGCGGTGTTAAGGCTGCGCGTGTCGCGAAGCGAGCGCAGGAAGCGGCGGGCCACGTCTCGGCGGCGGTAAGCCCGGGCCCCGAGCTTGCGCATCAGGCGGCGGTATCCCTCCACGTCCAGCCTGTGCGGCTTGAAGAGGATCTCGGTCAGGTCGTAGCGGTCCCAGTCGGCCGGGAAGTCGGTGTAGAACAGCCGGCCCTCGGCCAGCAGCCGGTCGAAGAGGCGGGTGCCCGGGTAGGGGGTCAGGGTGCAGAACTGGACCACGTCGATGTGGCTGTCGAGCAGGTAGTCGAAGCGCCGCTCGAGCGACTCCAGGGTGTCCTCGTCGGTCCCGAAGATCATCGAGCCGTGGATGCCGATGCCATGGGCGTGGATCTTGCGGAAGACCTCCTCGTAGTCGCGCTGCAGGTTGACCCGCTTGTTCATCGACTCGAGGACCGTGCGATCCTCGGCCTCGATGCCCAGGAAGAGCAGCCGGCAGCCCGAGGCCGCGAGGGCCGCCAGGACGTCCTCGTGGTCGGCTGCGTTGAGCGCCGCGTGGCTGTACCAGGCGAAGTCGAGCCCCCGCTCGACCATGCCGCGGCTGAGCGCGATGGCCCGGTTCGCCTTGCGGCTGCCCGAGCCGACGATGTTGTCGTCCACGATGAAGAGGTACTTCTTCTTGAGGGTGGCCAGCTCGTCCAGGACCTCGTCTACGGGCCGCTCGCGAAAGGCGAAACCGTTGAACTGCGAAACCGAGCAGAACTCGCAGTCGTTGGGGCAGCCGCGGGCGGTCTGGATCGAGTCGCACAGGTACCGGTCGCTGAAGAGGTCGCGCCGCGGGTGGACCAGGCCCTTCAGGTCGGTGAGCTCGCCCGAGTAGCGCTTTTTCAGCCGGCCCGCCTCGGCGTCGGCGATCACCTCGGCCCAGACCGACTCGGCCTCGCCGATGACCACCGCGTCCACGTGCTGCAGCGCCTCGTCCGGCATCATGGAGGCGTGGATGCCGCCCATCACCACCGGGATCCCGCGCTCCCGGAACATGCTGGCCACCTGGTAGGCGCGGTTGGCCATGGCCGTGAAGCCGGTCAGGCCCACCAGGTCGCAATCCCGGAAGGCGGCCGGCTCGAAGTTCTCGTCGATCAGCTCCACGTCCCAGTGCGCCGGCGTCAGCGCGGCCACGTAGCCGAGGCCCAGGGGCGGGAAGCCGGGGAAGGGGTTGGATAGGGTGGGGTTGACCAGGACGAGCTTGTTCTTGCGCATGCAGCTGCGCTCCTTCTCGAAGCCTCGTCCCGGAGCCTGTCTTTCGAACGCGGTCGATATTGTTTCGCAACGGGTGCGACAGTCAAGTCAATTCGCCTACCAGTCCAGGTTCCACGGGTACTCGATCCCGGCCAGGAGCACGCCGCCGTGGGCGCCGTGCCAGGCGTCGTACTCGTAGGC
>JAFGRB010000377.1 GCA_016935365.1 Deltaproteobacteria bacterium | reverse complement strand
TGCGGGGCTTCGCTGTGCTCGATCTTGCCGAGGTGGATCTCCATTGACGGGCATTTCGCAGTATTACGGAAAATCGAGAGGAGCGTTAAAAACTACCTCTACGGAGAAGATGTGTATAAAGCTCAGGGCTTCAGCCCCAGGATCAAGAAGGCAAGAAAGACAAGCGCCCTGGAGGGGCGCAGCCAGTTATACGCCCATTCTTTCCTTGCGATCTGAGATGTGTAAACGGTTCAGGGCTTGATGCCGAGCTTCTCGAAGCGCTTGAGTATCTCGGCCCGATCGCGCTCCTCGGGCTCGGCCTGAAGCGCCCTTCGATACTCCTCGACGGCCGCGTCCCGCTTGCCCAGCTCGAGATAGGCATCGCCGACGTGCATGATGATCACCGGCTCGCCCGGCGAGGTGCGATCGGCGCGCTGCAGGTACTCGAGGGCCTGCTTGAAGTCGCCCTTGCGGTACAGCACCCAGCCGAGCGAGTCGGTGATCGCACCGTTGCCGGGATTCAGCAGCAGGGCGCGGCGGATCAGCCGCTCGGCCTCGTCGAGCTCGCGGCCCTGGTCGGCCAGCGTGTAGCCGATGAAGTTCAGCGCAGAGGAGTTGTTGGGCTCGAGGCGAAGCACCTGCCGCATGACCTCGATGCTCTCGTCGACGCGGCCCAGCTGCTCGTACAGGGCGCCGAGGGCGTAGAGCAGCGACACGTCGTCGGGCTTCTTCTTCACCGCCATCTGGATCAGACGGGCACCCTCGTCGCCGCGCTTGGCCGCCAGCAGCAGGTTCGCCTTCGCCTCGATCAGATCGATCAGCTCCGGATGCTCCCGGATGGCGTCGTCCAGGATGCGCAGGCCCTCCTTGAACTTCTTGCGCTTGGCGTAGACGCCCGAGAGGAAGCGGTGGACGCGACCCAGATCCTCGTCGTCCCGGACGAGGTCCAGCGCGTCCTTGAGCACCTTGCAGGCCTCCTCCAGCTTGCCCATGTGCTGCAGGCAGAAGCCGATCTGGGTCTGGGCGTTGAGGTAGTAGCGGTTCGTCGCCGGGATGGACCTGAGGTGCTCGAGCGCCTTGTCCCACTGCTTGAGCTCCTCGTAGAGGTAGGCGAGCAGCAGCCGCTCGCTGTGCAGGTCGGGCGAGGTGGCCAGCATGGACTCCAGCTCGCGGATGGCATCCTGGTGGCGGTTGATCTCGGCGTAGGCCCTGGCGATCAGGCCCGCGTTGGCCGGATCGCTCGCGCGCAGCTGGTCGAGGTAGGCCTTGGCGGCCTCGTGGTCTCCGTCCTTGAGGTAGAGCCTGGCCATGTAGGCCATGTACTGGGGGTTCTCCGGGCTCGACTCCAGGGCCTCGACGAAGACCTGGATGGCCTCCTTGTAACGCCCCTGCTGCTCCAGCAGCGAGGTCAGGATGCGGGTCGTCCGGGTGTCCGCCGGCTCGAGCTGCAGCACGCGGCGAAAGAACTTCTCGGCGAGCTTCTCGTCGCCCTGCTCGAAGTAGATCGCCCCCAGGCGCCGGAAGCCCTCGGCCGAGTCCGGGTTGGCGTCCGTCATCTCGCTGAGGATCCAGAGCGCCCGCTCCTTGTCCTTCCGGTCCATGAAGAGGCTCGCCATTCGCATGTAGGCGTCGATCTTGCTCGGATCGAGCGCGATGATGCGCTCGTAGCGCTTGAGCGCCTCGTCGGGCTTGCCGGTCTGGGACAGCACGTCTCCATGAAGCAGCAGCCCGTCGACGTAGTCCTCGTCCATCTCGAGCGTCTTACGCGCCTCCTCGGCCGCGAGCTGCCACAGGCCCTGGCGGGCATAGAGCTTGCCGAGCGAGGCGTGCAGGTACGGCGATCCGTGGTCGTAGACCAGGGCCTGCTTGTACTCCAGGCTCGCCTCCTGCAGCCGGCCGCGCTCCAGCAGGAGCCGGGCGCGCAGGTAGTGATCGTAGGCCTGTGCGGACGCGCTGCGCTCGCCCCCGGGCGCGAGGGCCCCCGCCTGGAGCTTCTGGCTCGCGGGAATCGGATCCGCGGCGGCCGAGCCCGCGGCGCAGCCGGCCGGAGCGAAGAGCGCCGGGAACAGCAGGTGGAGGATCAGGTTCTTCATCGCCCCGATGCTACCCGGTCGCGGCTTTCTTTTCCAGCTTCGGATGCAATTCGTGACGCCGCCACGCTCGCCCTGTTGACGCTGGCGCCGCCTGCGTTGAACAATGCCCCTGGAGGTACGCCTTGGCTGCGATCGTCTTCTGGGGCCTGGCCACGGCCGGCCTGTTCCTCTGGAACCACTTCGGAGGCCGCTACTACATCGGCATCCGTTTCACCGATCCCCCGGTCAACGGCGCCTGGCTGGCAGCCGCCCTGACGCTCTACTGCAGCTTGCGCTACGCGATCCGCAAGATGCGCGCCTCGCGGCGAGGCGCGGGCGAGGGGCCGGCCGACCGGGAGCATCCCCGCGAATGAGCCGCATCCGGCCGGGCAAGCCGAGAAGCGATCTCGAGCACGAGCTCATGGTGCTCGCCGGGCGGGCGATCGGCGATCACCGCCTGATCGAGGCCGGCGATCGGATCCTGGTCGCCATCTCGGGCGGCAAGGACTCCTTCGCCCTGCTGCGCATCCTGGACCTGCACCGCCGGCGCTTCGAGCCCGGCTTCGAGCTGCGGCCGGTCTTCCTGGACGCGGGCTGGGACGACCGAGCCGCGGGCCGGGTGGCCGAGCGCTTTGCCGAGCAGGGCTTCGAGGTCGCCGTGGTCCGGCGCGAGGTGCGCCGCTGCGTGGAGGAGCGGCTCAGGCCGGGCTCGAACCCGTGCGCCTTCTGCGCCCGGCTGCGGCGCGGCTTCCTCTACGACCTGGCGCCGGAGACCGGCTGCAACAAGATCGCCCTGGGCCACCACCTGGACGACTGCCTGGAGACGCTGCTGCTCAACCTCTTCTTCACCGGCCAGCTCAAGGCCATGCCGGCCATGCTGCGCTCCGACGACGGCCGCAACCGCGTCATCCGCCCGCTCGTGTACGTCGAGGAAGCCCTGCTCGACGCCTTCGCCGCCGAGCGCGGCTTCGAGCCGGTCCCCATCGCCTGCCCCTACACGGCCGGTCGCAAAGAGCCCCGGCGCGAGGAGCTGCGCCGGCTGATCGCCGACCTGGCCGCGCGTTTTCCCCGGCTGCGCCGCAGCATGCTGGCCGCGCTCGAGCACGTCCGGCCGAGCCACCTGCTCACGCCCGGGCTCCGGGTCGACGAGTGATCGAGGTGTAGGGGCGTGGTTCATCCACGCCCGCACGCCCCTGTGAAACGGATTCAGTCCGTGCCCTGGTAGGGTGTCCCCTTACCCCAGCAGTCGGCCGGGGCGCAGAAGATCTGCCAGTCGGATCCGAAGTCGCAGCACGTGTCGTGGAACTTGCCGTCGGAGCCGGCGCCGAGCGCCTCGCAGTCGCGGTCCTGGGCGCACTTCTTCACGCATGTCTTGACGCCGCCGATATCCTCAGGCGTGAGCTCGAAGCACCACAGCCCCTGCTGGCAGTCGTCGTGCTCCGAGCAGGCCCTGCCCGAGGGGTAATCCGAGCCGCCGCCGCCGCAGCTCGCGCAGACGGCGATGGCCAGAATCGATCCGAACACGTATCCCACGGTGGTCTTCATGTCCAAAGCCCCTCCCGGCTCGTCGATGCTCGATCCGTAGCACCCCGCTCGAGGCCGGTCAACAACGGGCAGCTCGAGACTCTCAGTCGGGAATCGCTCTCAGCCGGCCCATTTGGACGACGGGCACCGCGTCTTCATAGCAGTGAGTCCAACGTCTCCAAGAAACGCTTGGCCCAGGAGCTGGCCTCGCGAATGAGACCAGGATCCACCCGCTCAAGGAGCTTGAATGCGTGTTTTCCCTTGTCGTACTCACCCTTCGTCTTCGTGTCCCGGGTAGCCGCCGATAGTTTCCGAAACACCTCCTCCTTGCTCACGTCCTCGATATCTGCGGTCGCTGAAGGCAGAGCATTCTCGCGGAAACCTTGATTGAAAAACTCACGTAGGGTCTTCCTATCGGCCAGAAACCAGCTCTCCATGCACTGAACCATGAGGTGGAGCTGATCATCCGAGGAGCCGGTGGGGCGCTCCCATTCATCTCCTCGGCGCTTCTTGACATGGTCCCACGGTGAATTGCCAGTGATAGGCCCCTCGGAATCCACGAGCAAGATGGCGACGTCTCCATCCCCCAGCCTCTCGATTGCAGTGCAGAACTGGTCGAAGGCGCGGCGGCGCCCGCCGCAAGGAATCACGGCCGGCAATCGTCCGGAGAAACCAGCCACCTCGAGAAAGATCTTGAAGGCCTTCCTGCACTCGGTTTTCAACGACGCGTTGTCATTGCCCCCGCCTTCGACAAAGAGCTTGCGACGCGGGTGCTTCACCATCTCATTCCTCCGAAGTGCCCTTCCATCCAGAGCTTGCCGAGGCCGCCGTGTTTGCGCCAGTGATCGACCTCTTCCTGGGTCAGGCGAGATAGGATAGTCGCGCCCTTCTTCTTCTCGCAGATCAAGACCGAGCTCGCGTAGTCGGTCATGGTATCGACAAGCTCGGTCGAATGGGTGGTCACGATGAGCTGGGAACGGCTGCTGGCCTCGATCATCAGGTCTCGAAGCGTGGGCAGGATGTCGGGGTGCAGGCCGAGTTCGGGCTCCTCGATGACCAGGAGCGGTGGTGGTTGCGGATCGACGAGGATCGCCAGCAAGCAGAGGTACCGAAGGATTCCGTCCGACAGCCTGCGGGCCGGGAATGACCGTCCACCCTCCTCCAGGTAGAGGTTGAGCAGGCCGCCTTCCGGGACGACCTCTATGTCGTCGAAGTCCTGTCCGAGCTCCTGGATGAGCTCGACCAGGCGCCGCTTGACTGCTGGAGTCCGCTTGAGCGCAGCGAGCCTCGCTGGGAGGTTGTCGAAGTCCTCCGAGAGGAAATCCGTGCGGACATCGGGGCTGCAAGCCGCCCTGACTCCGGCATCGGGACCGAAGTGCCAGCTCCGGTAGATTCGGATACGACCCAAGAGCTCGCCCAGTCTTGTCAACTCCGGATAGGCATCGGGATCCTTGCGCTGGGACACAATCGACTGCGTCCTGTCGATATCCTCCCGTCGTAGCTCACGTCGGTTTTCTTTTACGTTCAACATCGGGCGACCGTTCTCATATCCAAAGTAGAAGTAGGGCTTGGTCTCGCCATGACATGGCTCGGCATTCTCCAGGCGCTCGTCGAGCAGGACGAACGAGTCCCCCTCTGCTCCGAACACCAGGCGATACCTCACTGCCGGGCTGCCGCTGCGGAACTGCGCGATGTGGCCTCCTCCGAACACGACCTCGATTCGCGCGGCCGGAATACCCGCGCCGCTACCGTCCGAGAAGCTCGAGCCATATCCATTTCCCTTCGAGAACCACTCCATGACGCCGCCGCCCTTCCGGATGGGCAACGGCAGGTCCCGAGGCACGGCCCGGAGCACAGACATCGCCTCGATCAGGTTCGACTTTCCGGATCCATTCGGACCGATGATGACGTTCAGAGGCTCGAGCGGCATCTCGATCAACCCATATGGTCCGCAGGCAAAGGACAGGAAGCCCTCCAGGGTGATGCTCTCCAGCAGTGCACTCGTCGATGTGTCCATCTCAGCCTCCCTCGCTCAAGGGCAATCGGCAATCATCGATTACCACCGAAGGGCCAGATTAGGTGACCTCCCTTGGACAGGAGTAGACACGATTCTCGCCGATCAGGCAAGGTCCTGGCCGGCGGCGGCGCGGGAATCGCGCTCAATCGTCCGACTTCGAGTGCTGCACGCTGGCGACGAGCGGCCGGGCCCGGCTCGCCGGGTAGGCGGGCAGCCGGATCCGCGTCAGGCCGAAGGGGCTCGAGACGGTGTAGGCCGGCTCCAAAAGCCGCTCCTCGCCGACCTCGACCCGCTCGACCAGCGCCTCGCCGAGCAAGACGTCGAGCACCACCTCGAGCTCGCCTTCCTGCGGGGCCACCGTGATGCGCCGCAGCCCGCCCAGCTCCTCGACCAGGAGATCGAAGCGCAGCTCGCCGACCCTGAGGCCCGTCCAGCGCATCCAGGGCCAGCCGTTGGGCAGGCGGGGCGCGAGCGAGACCCGGCTGGCCCTCGCGTCGGGCTCGAAGCCTGTCAAATAGAAGACCAGCGCGTCCAGGCAGATCCCGCCCTCCCAGGGCCGGTAGCGGGCGGTCAGGTCGCCCAGGCTGCCGCTGCGCTCGTAGACGACCTGCAGGGCGCTGTGGTCGTCGTAGACCTGGTACTCGGCCAGCATGCCGCTCGGCGAGGCGGCCAGGGCCAGGCCGTCGAAGGCGAGCGCGGCCGTGGGGTGATCGATGAGGGCCAGGTTGTAGAGAAAGTAGCCCGGCATCATGCCCGTGTAGACGCCCTCCGAGATGTCGAGGCCCATGGTGCCCGCGTAGTCCGCGTGCAGCGGCGACTGCAGGAAGCCGTCCTCACGGCCGAGCAGGGCCATGACCGCGAGAAGGTTCTCCACGGCCTGCGGGTCGTCCGCCTCTGCGTAGCCGGTCCAGAGCGGCTTTACGGACACGTCCTCGAAGGGTGGCACGGCCGCGTCCGGATCGTCGCGCTGGATGTAGGGCCGCCAGAAGCCCTGCTCGGCGTCCCAGTAGGCGGCGTCCGCGCCCCGGCGCACGCGCGCGGCCCGCTCGCGGAGCTCGGCCGCGTCGGCGTCGAGCCCGCGCAGCTCGGCCTCCCGGGCCAGGGCCTCGGCCGCGGCCGCGAAGAGGAAGGACGAGTTGGCGGACAGGCAGCAGCCCACCCAGTCGTGCTCGATGGCCAGGCCCAGGCTCATGGCCATGGCGCCGCGATAGGTCTCGTCGCCCGAGAAGGGCAGCAGCCCGTCCGCGTCCACGTTCTGGGCGAGCAGGGCCCGGCGCAAGAACGCGTACTGCGCATCCACCAGGCTGTCGTCGCCCGAGGCCTGCGCGTACCAGCGGGCCATCAGCGGCAGGTACGAGGGCGTCTCGCCCTCGCAGCGCCCCTCGAAGGGCGGCATGGAGGCCCAGTCGGGCTCGGGCGGGTCGGGCTCGTCGCGGTCCAGGCGCACCGCGTTTTTGATGTCGCCGCCGAGCGCCGCCGCCCGGTGGTAGTAGTCCAGCATGGCCCGGGCCTCCTCGTGCAGGCCCAGGCGCGCGAAGAAGCGCACGGCGCCGGCCGTGTCGCGGATCCACATCAGCGAGTAACGCGACATCGGCGAGACGCCGCCCAGGTAGGTCTGCTGGCTCCGGACCGTGACCCGCATGCCGTCCAGCAGGTCGTCGACCCGGGGGTCGGGCGACTCGAGCCGGGCCGAGCGCGAAGACCACGCCGCCCAGTGGGCGCAGGTGGCCTCCAGCAGCGCGTCCAGCCCGGTCTCCCGCAAGGCGGCTGCGGTCTCCGCCTCGGACTCGCCGTCGAAGCTCGTCACGTAGGCGAGCGCGATCACCCGCTCCTCGCCGGGGGAAAGCGAGCCGAGCGCCACCGCCTCCGGCTGCGGCGCATCGGCGGGCTCCAGGGCCACCAGGCTCCTCGTGCGCCCCTCCCGCGTAGCAGCCGCGTCCGCGGTGCGAAGCACCAAGTCGCCCGAGGCCTGGTAGCCGCTGTTTCGGATCGCGAAGGCCCGCACGATGGCCTTCAGCCGCGGATCGCCGTCGGCATAGCCCGCCGGCGCAAAGCTGACGCACAGGCAGTCGAGCTCGCCCGCGCGCTCGTGCGAGACGAGGATCGGGC
This sequence comes from Deltaproteobacteria bacterium, assembly GCA_016935365.1. Lineage (GTDB taxonomy): Bacteria > Myxococcota > B64-G9 > B64-G9 > B64-G9 > JAFGRB01. Next base: position 2,514 of record JAFGRB010000377.1, on the reverse strand, counting down.
CGCCCCGCACCCGGAACACATGCCCCGCGTCGATCTCGAGCGCCTGGCCGTCGAGCTCGAGCTCGGACCAGGAGTCCGGGAAGAAGGCCCCCTCCTGCTGGTAGTCGGGCCCGGCCATGGTGTGCAGGCTGCTGAGCGGGCAGGCGTAGCCTGAGAGCGCGAAGACGTGCCCGTTGCCCAGCCCGAAGTCGCCCATGTGGCGCGCATCGAAGGCCTGATCCTTCCCGCAGCCCTCGGCCGCCCAGGAGCTGGTGTCCCTGAGATACAGGCGCTGGTCGAGAAAGCCCGACTCGGGCAGCTCGAGCCCCGGGTCGGGCCACAGGCGCGGCGTGGGCGGCGTGCGGTGGTCTTGCTGGCAGCCGGCGGCCAGGGCCAGCAAGCCCAGGACGAGATGGAGATGGACTCGCATGTAGCGAATATACTCCGGAAAGTACGATAGAAACAAGATCCTCTTGACAGGCCGACTGGTGGGTCGTATTCTAAAAATATTAATCGCAGACTGAATCACATTGTGATACAAAAAGAGCGGAAATGAAGTCAATGACGATTCACGGGCTCGACGAGGAGCTGGCCGAGAAGATCCGCGAGAAGGCTGCGGCGGAAAAGACGAGCATCAACAAGACGATAAAGAAGCTCCTGGAGCAGGCACTGGGGCTGCGGCCCCGGGAGGAAGGCCGGCACGCAGCGGAGTTCGCGGAGTTCTGCGGGGTCTGGTCCGATGAGGACCGAGACGAGTTCGACAGGGCGATCGCCGATCTGGAGGAGATCGACGAGAGCGAGTGGCGCTGAGCATGGTGCTGCTGGATACGAATGCCTACGCAGGCCTGCTCACCGGCGACCAAGAGGTGCTGGGCGCACTGGCCAATGCCGAGACGGTGTTGATGTCGGTCATCGTCCTGGGCGAGCTGCACGCCGGGCACAGGGGAGGCTCCCGGCGGCGGGAGAACGAGAAGCGGCTGCTCGCATTCCTCCGCAAGAGCACGGTCAGGATCCTCGAGGTCTCCGCCCGGACCGCAGAGGTCTTCGGCGAGATCAAGCACGGGCTGAAGAAGGCGGGCACCTCGATCCCTATCAACGACATCTGGCTCGCGGCCCATGCCGTGCAGACCGGCGCCACGCTCGTCACCTACGATGGCCACTTCGCCAAGGTCCCCGGCCTCCTGCTCTGGGATGGCTTCCCGTCTCCGGGCTGATGCCCGATACAAGTCCCGCTTGACTCCTGTTCACCCGTTCAGTATCCTCATGAAGTGACCAGCCGCCACGCGCAGCGCGTCGAGTCCAAGCTCCGCCTGCTCGCCGGCCAGGCGCGCTTCGACATCGCCTGCGCCTGCGGGCTCGACCCGGGGCGCGAGCGGGGCCTCGACGGGCGCTGGATCTACCCGACCGTCATGCCGGACGGCTCCCGCCAGATGACCCTCAAGGTGCTGATGGACAACGCCTGCACCAGCGACTGCAGCTACTGCGCCCAGCGGGCCGGCCGGGACACGCCGCGGGACCGCTTCCGGCCCGAGGAGCTCGCCCGGCTGCTCGACGAGCTCATCCGGGCCGGCCTGGTCAAGGCGCTCTTCCTCTCGTCCGGGCTGGGTAGCGACGCGGTCCGCTCCATGGACCGCATGCTCGACACGGTCGCGATCGTCCGCAGGCGCTACGCCTTCCGGGGCTTCGTCCACCTGAAGGTCCTGCCGGGCGCCCAGCGCGCCCAGGTCGAGCAGGCCGCCCGGCTGGCGCAGCGGCTGTCCGTCAACCTCGAGGCGCCGAACGCCCGCCGCCTGCGGGCCATCAGCGAGCGCAAGGCGCTCGAGCCCGACATCCTCGAGCGCATGGGCTGGATCGCGGACGCGATCCGGGACCGGCGCCTGCTCGCCAAGGGCCACACCACCCAGTTCGTGATCGGCGCGGCCGACGAGACCGACGCCGAGATCGTGACCTGCACAGACCGGCTCTACCGGGACTTCGACCTCGGCCGGGCCTACTACTCCAAGTTCCAGCCGGTCGCGGGCACGCCGCTCGAGGGCCGACCGCCCGCGCCCTTCATGCGCGAGCACCGCCTCTACCAGGTGGACTTCCTGCTCCGCAAGTACGGCTTCGCGAGAGACGAGATCCCCTTCGAGCCGGACGGGAACCTGTCCCTGGCCGTGGATCCCAAGACACGCTGGGCCCAGCTCCGGCCCGGGCTCTTCCCGGTCGAGGTCAACCGGGCCGAGCGGGAGGTGCTGCTGCGCACCCCCGGGCTGGGGCCGGTGAGCGTCGAGCGCATCCTGGCCGCCCGCTGCCAGGGCCGGATCCGCTCTCCGGCCCAGCTCGCCAGGCTCGGCGTGCGGGTCGCGCACGCCGCACCCTACCTGCTCCTCGACGGCCGGCCGGCCCAGAGACAGCTCGCCCTGCTTTGAACGGGCCTTGATTGACGGACTCGTAAAAAGTCCACCAATCAACGGCCGGTGCTGGAAAGCGCCGGCCGCCAAGAGGGGGTGGAACCACTTGAATTCATTTCAAGTGGCGGGGGAGGGAAGGTCC
>JAFGRB010000376.1 GCA_016935365.1 Deltaproteobacteria bacterium | reverse complement strand
GGCGGGGGAGGGACCTTCCCTCCCCCGCCACTTGAATTGAATTCAAGTGGTTCCACCCCCTCTTGGCGGCTGGCGCCTGTCAGCGCCGGCCGTTGATGGACTTTTTTCGAGTCCATCAAGTGTGTTGGCTCAACCGAGCGACTCGGCCGCCGAACCTTCCGTCTTCCGTTCTCTCTTCCGGCGGCGCAGCCAGCCGTCGGTGCCCCAGCGGCCGTCGTCGGCGATCAGCACGAAAACTCCGGCCGCGGTCCAGGCGAAGTCCCGAAGCAGCGTCAACGCGTTGATCTCGTCCTCCGCCTCCACCGAGGCGAAGCAGCCGCAGGACATGTGAAGGTCATTCGACAGCGCGATCGACAGCGCGACGATGAACATGATCATCATGCCGCAGATGGCCAGCGCGCTCGCGCGCGTCCAGAATCCGGCGATCAGGGTCAGGCCGGTCGCGATCTCGATCCACGGCAAGATCATGGCCATGGCGTTGACCAGCTCGAGCGGCAGGATGTCGTAGGTGGCGATGCTGAGCGCGAACTGGTGCGGCTCGGCGATCTTGTAGAGCGCGGCCCAGATGAAGACGTAGCCCAGGTAGACCCGGCACAGCAGGGAGACAGTCAGGGCGGCCTTCCTGTATGGACCGAGCGGAGCGCTCACGGCGCTGGCTCCTCGCCCAACTCGAGCTGCCGGCCGGCCTCGACCAAGGCCTTCACGCCGCCCGAGACGTAGCGCACCCCCAGGCAGCCGGCCTCGGAGAGCTCGGCCGCCAGCAGTCGGCCCGAGTCGATCGCGGTGTCTCCGTAGACCAGCAGCTTGTTGGGCCCGGCCGCCTTGAGCTCGGCGATCGCGCCCGCCGGCGGCGACTTGATCGGATGGTAGGGCAGCGAGCGGGCACCCGGCAGGTGGCCGGTGACATAGTCCTCTCGCGAACGGGCGTCGATGACGAGCAGCTCGGTCAGATCGGAGCACAGCTGGCCCGCGGCGACCGGCTTGGCCTCGAGGGTCATCATCGGGCAGGGCTTGTAGATGTCGTAGGGCTTGGCGGCCACCCACGGCAGGCCCTCCGGACGCAGCAGGTTGACCCCGAGGCCCACGGCGCAGGCCACTCCGGCCAGGATGACCGAGCGCAAGAGAATGCCGAGAGCTCGCTTCACGACCCGATCCATAGATCCCGGCGGCTGGGATGTCAAACGGGGGAGGGTGTGCGCTTGACGGTGGCGCATTTTGTGACCAGATTGACCGTGTGCGCCCTGGGGCTCCCCAGAATGCAGTCAGCGCGGGAGGATAGCAGATGCGGATGGACAAGCTGACGGTCAAGTCGCAGGAGGCCCTGGCCGACGCCCAGCGCCTGGCCCGCACGCTGGGGCACCAGGAGCTCAGCCCCGAGCACGTGCTGCTGGCCCTGATCGAGCAGCAGGGCGGCATCGTCAAGCCGCTGCTGGTCAAGCTGGGCATCGATACCGATGCGCTCGGCGGCGAGCTGACGCGCGCGCTCGAGTCCCAGCCCAAGGTGTCGGGCGGCGAGGCCTACGTGGGCCGGCGGCTCCAGGCGGCGCTGGAGCGGGCCGAGGACGAGGCCAGACGGCTCAAGGACGAGTACGTGTCCAGCGAGCACGTGCTGCTGGGCATCGCGGCGGACCCGAAGGGAGCGGCCGGAGAGCACCTTACCGCCATGGGCGCGAGCCGCGATCGCTTGCTCGCGGCCATGCAGCAGCTGCGCGGCAACCAGCGGGTGACCGATCCCAACCCCGAGGACCGCTACCAGGCGCTGGAGCGCTATGGCCGCGATCTCACCGAGCAGGCCCGGGCGGGCAAGCTCGATCCGGTCATCGGCCGGGACGACGAGATCCGCCGGGTCATGCAGGTGCTCAGCCGGCGCACCAAGAACAACCCGGTGCTGATCGGCGAGCCGGGCGTGGGCAAGACGGCCGTGGTCGAGGGCCTGGCCCGACGGATCGTCGACGGGGACGTGCCCAAGACGCTGGTAGACAAGCGCCTGGTGGCCCTGGACCTCGGCGCCCTGGTGGCCGGGGCCAAGTTCCGGGGCGAGTTCGAGGACCGGCTCAAGGCCGTGCTCAAGGAGATCACCTCTTCCGAGGGCCGGGTGATCCTCTTCATCGACGAGATGCACACCCTGGTCGGCGCGGGCAAGGCCGAGGGCTCGATGGACGCGTCGAACATGCTCAAGCCGGCGCTCGCCCGGGGCGAGCTGCACTGCGTGGGCGCCACGACCCTGGACGAGTACCGCAAGCACGTGGAGAAGGACGCCGCGCTCGAGCGGCGCTTCCAGCCCGTGCTCGTCTCCGAGCCGGACGTGGCCGAGACCGTCTCGATCCTCCGGGGGCTCAAGGAGAAGTACGAGGTGCACCACGGCGTGCGCATCCAGGACAGCGCGCTCTGCGCCGCGGCGGCGCTCTCGAACCGCTACATCTCGGACCGCTTCCTGCCGGACAAGGCCATCGACTTGATCGACGAGGCCGCCAGCCGGCTGCGCATCGAGATCGACTCCATGCCGACCGAGATCGACGAGGTCAGCCGGCGCATCGTCCAGCTCGAGCTGGAGCGCGAGGCGCTCAAGAAGGAGAAGGACAAGGCCAGCCGCGAGCAGCTGGCCGAGGTGGAGCGCCAGATCGCGGAGCTGGGCGAGCAGGTCGCGGAGAAGAAGGCCCACTGGCAGAACGAGGTCGAGGTCATCCAGCGCATCCGGGAGATCAAGGCGGCCATGGACCAGGCGCGCATCGACGAGGAGCAGGCCCTGCGCGCCGGAGACCTGGCCCGGGCCTCGCAGATCAAGTTCGGCACCCTGGCCGGCCTGGACAAGGAGCTCGCCGCCCAGCAGGCGCGCCTGGACGAGGTCCAGAAGGACGGCCGCATGCTCACCGAGGAGGTCACGCCGGACGACGTGGCCGCGGTGGTGGCCAAGTGGACCGGCATCCCGGTCGACCGCCTGCTCGAGGGCGAGAAGGAGAAGCTGCTGCAGATGGAGCAGCGCCTGATGAAGCGGGTCGTGGGCCAGGACGCGGCCGTGCACGCCGTGTCCAACGCCGTGCGCCGGGCCCGCAGCGGGCTCGCCGATCCCAATCGCCCGATCGGCTCGTTCATCTTCATGGGCCCGACCGGGGTGGGCAAGACCGAGCTGGCCCGGGCGCTGGCGGAGCTGCTCTTCGACGACGAAGCCGCCATGGTGCGGATCGACATGAGCGAGTACATGGAGAAGCACGCCGTGAGCCGGCTGATCGGCGCGCCGCCGGGCTACGTGGGCTACGAGGAGGGCGGGGCGCTGACCGAGGCGATCCGCCGCCGGCCATACAGCGTGGTGCTCTTCGACGAGATCGAGAAGGCCCACCCCGAGGTCTTCAACGTCCTGCTGCAGCTGCTCGAGGACGGCCGGCTGACCGACGGCCACGGCCGCACGGTCGACTTCAAGAACGCGGTCGTCATCATGACATCCAACGTCGGCAGCGAGTACCTGGCCGAGCGGGCCGGCGAGATCGGCGAGCGGGACCGCCAGACCGTGCTCGACGCGCTGGGCGCGCACTTCCGTCCCGAGTTCCTCAACCGCGTGGATGACGTCCTCGTCTTCGGCAGCCTGAGCCGAGACGACCTCGAGCGGATCGTCGACATCCAGCTCGGCCGCCTGCGAGCTCTGCTGGCCGAGCGCAAGATCGCGCTCGAGCTCGACGCGGGCGCCAAGGCCGCGATCGCCGAGGCCGGCTGGGATCCCAAGTTCGGCGCCCGGCCGCTCAAGCGCGCCATCCAGCGCCTGGTCCAGGACCCGCTGGCGGGCCGCATCCTGCAGGGCGAGTTCGCAGAGGGCGACACCGTCCGGGCGAGCGCGGGCAACGGCGAGCTCGACTTCCGAAAGGCTTGAGCCCGTGGGTGGACCCATACACCGAAAGGCAGTACCTTGAGCATATGGAGGGAGCCGCGCATGGGGCGCACCAGCATCGTCATCGATGACGATCTCATCGAGCAGGCCATGGAGCTGACCGAGGCTCGCAGCAAGCGCGAGGTCGTAGACCTCGCCTTGCGACGGCTGGTCGCCTCCGCCCGGTGCTACCGGGGCTTGCGCGAGATGAGAGGCAGGTTCCGCTGGCGCGGTGATATCGACGCCTGGCGCTGGCGAAGGGCTAGCCTCGATTTCCACGGTACAGAGTTCTGCTAACAATACGGTCTGAGATTCAAGAAATCAACGCAAGTAAGACTGGTTACGGG
>JAFGRB010000375.1 GCA_016935365.1 Deltaproteobacteria bacterium | reverse complement strand
TTCGCTGTGCTCGATCTTGCCGAGGTGGATCTCCATTGACGGGCATTTCGCAGTATTACGGAAAATCGAGAGGAGCGAAAAAAAAGACAATCCAGCCCGGCAGGCGTCTTGACGGCCGCCGAAGGCCGGCCTTAGCATGGCAGCTCACACGGAGGTGCCGATGGCCAAGACCAAGTCCCGCAAGGGCAAGGACAAGGGCAGGGGCAAGGCCGGGCCCAGGCCGCCCGTCAAGCCGTACCGGCCGCGCCTGACGCGCAAGGAGCTCGACGATATCCTCACCTTCGCCAAGGGCCTGGCCCGCGCGAGCGGGGCGCTGGCGCTGTCGTACTACGGCAGGGCCAATCCGGCCCTGCGCTACGACGCGGCCCTGGTGACCGAGGCCGACCTGGCCGTCCAGGACTACATCCGCGGGGAGGTGCACTCGACCTACCCGGACCATCGCTTCCTCGGCGAGGAGGGCGAGGTCATGCCCGACGACCGGGACGAGCAGGAGCCGCTGTGGGTCGTCGACCCGGTGGACGGATCGGCCAGCTTCTCGGCCGGCATGCCGGTCTGGGCGGTCTCGATCTGTCTGTTCGACGGCGTCCGGCCCGTGCTGGGCACGATCCACCTGCCGGTCACGGGCGAGCTCTACAGCGCGGTCGCCGGCAAGCCCGCCATGCTGAACGACCGGGAGATCCGGGTCATCGACGAGGCCGTGGACAACGAGTCGCTGCTGCTGACCTACAGCCGCTTCCACTCCGAGTTCACGACCCACTTTCCGGGCAAGGTTCGCTCGCTGGGCTCCACGGCCGCCCACATGGCCTACGTGGCCCGCGGAGCGGCGGGCGGGGCGCTGCTGGGCAATGTCCACGTCTGGGACATCGCTGCCGGGCTGGTCATCCTGGAGGCCGCCGGCGGCGTGGTGCGCGATCTCGGGGGTGGCAAGATCGACCTGCACCATTTCCTGGATCGGGGGCGCATCGACCGGATCTTGCTGGCCGTGCCTTCGGGCCAGCACCGCGAGCTGGCCGACACGCTCCAGGCTCGGTGATCTTGCGCCCGGAATGCCGATCTGCTAAACAGAACCATGGCCGACCGGGGGCATTTCCTCCGATCGGCGGTTTCTTTTTGATGTCGATGCGGGACGGTTCGCTCCCGCCGGGCGGGTCTGCGTGACGACCACGACGCTCAAATCCGGCAGCCAGCTGGGACGATTCAAGATCAGGCGCCGCCTGGGTCGCAGCGAGACCGGGATCGTCTACCTGGCGGTCGACACGCTCCTCGATCAGCACGTGGTGGTCAAGATCTTCGGCATCTCCCGCAAACAGGATGAGTCCTTCAAGCGCATCAAGCGCGAGGTCGATGTGTCCCGCATGCTGCACGATCCCGGCGTCTGCCGGGTGCACGACCTCCACGAGGAGAGCGGGATTCGCTTCCTGGTCATGGAGTACGTGGGCGGCGAGACGCTCGAGGAGATGCTCGGACGGGAACGTCGGGGCATGATGCAGATCGTCCAGGCTGTCGAGATCGTGCTGGCGGTGGCCAAGGTGGTGGCCCACATGCACGCGAGCGGGGTCATCCACCGCAACCTGAAGCCCAGCAAGATCATGGTGCGCCAGGACGGCAGGGTCTGCATCCTGGACTTCAGCCTGGCCCACATCGAGGGCGACGAGGAGATCGCCTTCGTGGACAAGGATATCGAGCAGCTGCGCTACACGGCGCCCGAGGTCGCCCTGGGGCAGGCCTTCTCCCATCTGGCCGATCTCTACTCCCTGGGCGCCATCCTCTACCGCTGCATCACCGGCAAGACGCCGATGGAGACAGCCGGGCCGGTCAAGGAGTCGACGGGCTTCAAGGGCAGCCGGCCCACGCCGCCCAGCAAGCTCAACAACCAGGTGACCCGAGCGCTGGAGCAGGTCATCCAGACGGCCATCGCCGCCAGCCCGCAGTCGCGCTACCGCAACGTGGACCGGTTCATCGAGGCGCTCGAGCCCACGATCCAGGAGGTATCGATCCGCGCGCGGCGGCCCAGGCGCAGGCAGGGCGATGAGGAGGAGCTGGCGGCGGCCGAGAGCGTCGAGGATGAATGGTCCGACGGCACGGGCGTGTCCGCGCGGTCCAAGATGGAGCGCTGCACGATCCTGTTCAGCGACATCGTGGGCATCACGACTTTCTTCGACACGTACGGCGACGTGGCCGGGCGGCGGCGGATCGAGAGGCACAACGAGGCGCTCTTCCCGGTGGTCAGGACCCATTCGGGCACCGTGCTCAAGACCATCGGCGACGCCATCATGGCCTCGTTTCCCGACGAGGACGACGCGGTCGACGCGGCCATCGGCATGCAGAAAGCGCTCGATGCATACAACGATCGTTGCACGCGCGCGGAGGATCAGATCTTCGTCCGGATCGGGATCAACACCGGCGAGGCCATCGTCGAGTACGGCGACGTGTTCGGCGACGCGGTCAACGTGGCCGCGCGGGTCAGCTCCAAGGCCGAAGGAGACCAGATCCTGATCTCGGAGGCCACCTACGACCTGATGACCCGCAACCGGGACATCACCCAGTTCCACTCCCAGGTCGAGCTCAAGGGCAAGACCGCGACCTTCAAGCTCTACCAGGTTGACTGGCTGCTGGCCGAGGAGCATGTGGAGCCGCCGGACATGTCCGAGGAGGACACCGGCGCGCGCGAGGCCGAGGAGGCCACCCAGGTCTTCAGGGCCGAGGAGCCCGGCATCCTGGACAAGGCGGTCGAGGCGATGGACTCGGCCGTGGCCAAGTCCGCGGGCAAGCCGCTGGACACCCGCGTTTTCTTGCTGATCGGAGCCATCATCTTGCTGCTGATCCTGGGCCTGACCTACATGCTCTGCTCCAGCGGTCCGGAACCCCCGCCCCCCCAGCCGCAGGCCGGAGACGTCTCGCCGATGGAGCGACCGGGCGAGGGGGGATGACTTGGGAGCCCAGCTGAGCTTCGAGTTCACCGGCACCACGCCAGTCGCCCGCCGTGGGCGGCTCGTGGATCCGATCTGGTCGCAGGCCATCCGGGAGCAGTGGAGCGATCGGTTCCGAAAGCATTGCGACCGGCCTTTCCGCGTCCGCTTCAACGACAATGCCTCCACGGTGCTGTCTGTGCGCGAACGGCACGGCCTGCTGGAGCTGCGCTTGCACCACATGTTCATCGAGGCGGACGACGGCGTGCTGGCCGCGCTGGCCGCCTATATGCGACCCGGCCCGCAGCGCCGCCCGGGACGGCAGCTGGATCGCTTCATCGAACGCCATCGCGGCCTGCTGCGGCGCCTGCGGCCGCAGGGGCTTCGCTCCAAGGGCGCGCACTACGACCTGATCCGCATCCGCGATGCCCTGGCGAAGGCGTACTTCGGCGGCCCGGTGGAGGTGACCGTCGCCTGGGCCAGCCGGACGAGGGTCAAGGGCCGGCGATCGGTGCGGCTGGGCTCGTACTCCTTCGAGGAGGGGCTGATCCGGATCCACCCGGCCCTGGATCGGCCCGACGTGCCCCCCTGCGTGGTGGTGGGCGTGGTCTACCACGAGATGCTCCACCACGTGCTGGGCTTCGAGCACCGCCGGGGTCGGAGGCTGGTCCACACGGCCGAGTTCCGGAAGCGGGAGCGGGCCTACGTCCATTTCGACCGGGCCGAGGACTGGGAGCGCAAGCACCTCAGGCGCGTGCTCGGCCGCCGGCGCGCCGGCGCAGATCGACTTGACGTGCAGTCCGGCCAGCGGTAGGATTCTACCCATATCGAAGAGATCTGAGGAGAAGAGGATGAAATCAGTCTGCGTCTTGCTGGGGCTGGCTCTGGCGTGCACGCCGCTTCTGGGTTGCGGCGGGGTCGATGTCCAGCGGGAGGGGGAGGAGCCGCTCAAGCTGCTCAGCCTGACCCCGCACCTGGGGGAGACCGACGTCGCGCTCGACACCGAGGTGGTCGCGGTCTTCTCGAGCAAGGTCGTCATCGGGGAGGAAGAGACCCAGTTGAACGACAACACGTTCTGCCTGATCGACCGTGGCGGGAATCCGGTCCACGGTCAGGTGGGCTTCTCGGAGCTCAACCAGGAGCGGACCGTCGTGCTCAGCGGTCTGAGCCTCGATCCGAGCGCCTCGTACGAGATTTCCATCAAGGGCACGATCGAAGGGGAGAGCACGGCCGCCATCGGGGTCGAGATCCGCTCCTCCTTCACCACGGGCCAGTAGCGCGGGAGGCGAGCATGAGACGCCAGACGGGTATGTGTGTGCTTTTCGTCCTGGCCGCGCTGGTGCTGGCGGGCTGCGGCGAGCCGAGCATCTCAGCGCCGGAGGCGCTGGAAGTGGTCTACATGCCGTTGACCGGGGCGGTCGACGTGTCCACGGATGTCATACCGCAGATCATCTTCTCGGCCGACGTGGACATGGGCTCCGTGGCCGGATCCATCTACCTCCTCCAGACCGACCTGAGCACCGGGGAGGGGGGCCTGGTCTGCGGCACGGAGTGGGCGGAGGTCGAAACGACCTGGGGGGCTGCGGAGCAGGACTACATCCTGTCCATGACGGACCCCGCGCTGGACAGCGACAGCTGCTACATGCTGATCTGCACCACCGGATTGAAGGGCCGGGATCTCGGCCCGCTCGAGAACCTGGGCCTGTGCGACAAGCCCGGCGAGCACTTCCAGGCCGTCTGCAGCGCGCTCACGACTGCCGGGGCGGGCAGCCCTCCCCGGGTGGGCGCCTTTGCCCCGTTCAGCACGGAGATGGCCGAGGACTGACCTCGTAGAGCGCTTCAGGGCGGTACGATCAGATTGCCCGACGACGCATCGTCGTCGGGCTTTTTTTCGGCTTGCGGCTTGCTCATCCGCTCGACGATCTCGGCGGGGCTGAAAAAGGCCCGCCTGATCATGCGGACGAAGAACGGATTGTCGGTCGCCTGGAAACTCTCGACCTCGAGATGTCGGCCTGCCGCGGCCGCCTGGCGTGCTTGCTCGGTCCGGTCGAGACGGAAGTAGAGCAGGGCCATGGCGAGCAGTCGCCTCGTATAGTCCTGCCTGCGCTCCAGGGGCTCGAGCATGGACTCGACCGCCGTGTCCATGATCCGCTCCACCTGCTCGATGCGCTGCTTGTCGTCGATCAGCAGCTGGCTCTGCTCGACTTCCTTGATCTTCTCGTCCAGCGTGCGGATGGTCTCCTCGTCCGGCAGCCAGTCGGCGAGCTCGGGCCGCTCCAGAAGCGAGGCCGAATCCCGCAACGCCTCGGCGTCCGGTGCCCCGGCGGGGAAGATCTCCTCTGCCGAAGGCGTCGTGGCCGAGCTGTCCACATCCCCCAGCTCGCCGCTCACCTCCAGGTAGCCGTCCGGCAAGCTCTTGCCCGCAGCCCGGCTCTGCTCCACCGAGCGGGCCAAGAGCAGGCGAGCCTCGGCAAAGGAGATCTCGAGCAGGAGCTCCGAGTCCTCCTCGGCCATCTGTCTGGCCAGCTCGCGGTAACGGTTGCGGCCGATGGTGCCGCCGGCGAAGTCGACCAGGCCGTCGCTCGGGTGGAGCTGGCCCTGGTAGACCGCCACACCGCCGCGGGTGTAGCGGGCCATCCAGAGCATCTGGCTGCCGCTGCCGGACACGGGTGCGAGGAAGCAAGGCAGGGGCCGATCCTCCTCTCGCCTGGCGCGATCGAGCACCGAGTGGCCCGAATCCTCCGCGATGTCCACGTCCGCACCCCGGCTTCGCATGGCGTGCAGGAGCCGGCGCGCCTCCTTCTTCACATTCTTGTCCGCCGTCATGCTCGCCAGGTCGTTGAGCTGGTCATCGTCACCCTCGCCGGCGGCCAGTCGCAGAAAGGCCAGCTGGAAGGGGACCGGCAGCTTGGCGAGCTCGCGCGGATCGGATCCGCTCCGCAGCAGCTCCACCGAGCGCGCGAAGGCCTCGGCGATGGCGTCCTCGCCGAGCCCGCCGCGGGCGAGATCGGCGGCCAGGGGCTGGGGAGCCTCGCCGCTCTCGATCGCCTCGGCCAGGCGATCGGCGAGGTCCACGCCGGTCTTGGTTTTCTTCTTCTTCTTGCCCATAGGACGGCCCCATACCACATCCGACACGGCCGGGCAAAGGGTTTCGCCGCTCTCCAGTCGCTGCGCGTGCGTGTGGAGAGCGCGTGTTTCGTTGTCGTATTTTTCGGCGCCGGGGTAGACTGGCTTCAACCGGCGGAGGTGAGAGATGCAGCACGAGGTCGTGGGCGTGGGCCATGCCACGGTCGACACCCTGGGAGTCGTGGGCGGATATCCTTCGATGGACACCAAGACCGAGCTCGTCCAGTTCAGCATGCAGGGCGGCGGACCCGTGGCCACTGCTCTGGCCACGCTGGCTGTGCTGGGCGAGAGCACGGCCTTCATCGGCAAGATCTCGGACGACGACTTCGGCGTGTTCATCCGTCAGGGCTTGCAGGAGCTCGGCGTGGATACGACCGGTCTGCTCGTCGAGCCGGGGCGGGTCTCGCCATACAGTTTCGTGGCGGTCGAGCAGGGCAGCGGCCGCCGGACCATCTTCTGGACGCGGGGGGACGTCTCTCCGCTGGTGGAGGCCGAGCTTCCGCTGGCCCTGCTCCAGGGTGCCCGGGTGCTCCACGTGGACGGGTTGCAGATGGCCGCCCAGTGCTGTGCAGCCCGAAAGGCCCGAGAGCTCGGCGTCAAGGTCGTCTACGATGCCGGCTCGCCGCGCGAGGGAATGGAGGAGCTGATCGGCATGACCGATGCGCTGGTGGCCTCGGAGCACTTCGCGGCCGAGGTGGCCGGTGGGGGTCTGGCCGAGAGCCTCAAGCGCCTGAGCGCCAGGGGCCCGGAGACGGTCGTGATCACGATCGGCGAGGACGGCTCGGTCGGAATGGAGCGGGGAGAGACCTACGCGGTCCCCGCCCTGGACGTGGACGTGGTCGACACGACCGGAGCCGGGGATGTCTACCACGGCGCGTTCATCTTCGGCATGCTGCGCGGCTGGAACCTCCCGGAACGCATGCGCTTCGCCTCGACGGCCGCCAGCTTGAGCTGCCGTGAGCTGGGCGGACGCGCGGGCCTGCCCTCGCTGGAGGCGATCCAGACGGCCATGGACGGGCTGGGCTGATCACCGGATCGACCAGATCGCAGATCGTCGGCTCTGGGAGCGGGATCGCGGCTTGCAAGCGCCTGAAATCCTTGCCCCTAGCGGCTGGGCGATCCTGATCGGATTCCGACGTCTGCATAAAAATCCACTCGATCCGGTCGTCTGACCAGCCTGCTCGGCCGCATGGGGACTGGGATCGCGGCGTTTCCGATCATGGCCCGGCGAGCAAAGCCTGATATCTGGCGGCTGTCATGGGTGTGACGTGCCGCTCGGCCTTATTTTTTGCGGGTTTCGTGCATTTTGTGCTTGACAGAAACGGGGCCGATACCTATAGTGACCGGCGACTCACGCACGAAGGCAGGAAGCTTTCGAGTGGAAGGCGCTACGGTCACAATCCAATCGAGAAGGAGGAACCGATGACCAAGGCCGAACTGATCAATGAGATCCTGAAGACCAAGGGGCTGCCCGAGCTTTCGAAGAAGGCGACCGGGGAGATCGTCGACGCCGTCTTCGATCATCTGGGCAGGGCCATCAAGAAGAGCAAGCGGTTCATGTACCCCGGCTTCGGCACCTTCACGGTCCGGCGTCGCAAGGCGCGCAAGGGCCGCAACCCGCGGACGGGTGAGGTGATCCGGATCGCCGCCACCAAGACCGTGACCTTCAAGCCCGCTCCGGTTTTCAAGAAGGGCCTGTAGGTCCGGGCAAGGGGAAAGCCCCTCGCAGCTCGACGGCCGCCTCTCAGGCGGCCTTTTTTTTCCGGCGCCTCTCGATTTCCCGTAATGTAGCGGGTTCGCGCTGATTGCCTCGTCTGGATGCGCCTGTCGAGGCACTCCGCGCCTCACAC
>JAFGRB010000374.1 GCA_016935365.1 Deltaproteobacteria bacterium | reverse complement strand
CGGTCGTTTTGGGGTGAAGCTGCTGGAATCGTATTCCAGCAGCGAGGGGGCTTTGCGAAAGCCCCCTGAGAGTGACTAAGCCCCAAAGCAAGTGCAGCGCACTTGTTTTGGGGCTAGTCCTGTGTGCGATAGAGGACCGTGATCGTCAGGCAGTGAAACTCCTCGTCGCTCGACTGGGTCACTTTCACGTCGCGGATCACCTTGGGCGGATCCGAGCGCAGCCACTCCGTGATGCGATCGCCCAGGGCGGATCGCTCCCTGGCCTTGGTCGCCGAGAACACCTTGACACCTTCCACCGCGTTCCCCCTTCTCGGCCCGATCCGGGCGCCTCCGCCTCCTGGGCGGGCACCGAAAACCGGCCGTGACTGAGCAGGCAAATGCTCCCACAGGTGCGAAGGGCCTGTCAAGGCGTAGCGCTCGCGGCGATTGCATTCCGAGCTGACCATGCCATACTCAGCGAGTCGATCCGAACCTGACTGGAGGACCGTCCCGATGACCGCGCACCGGTGGATCACTCCCCTGCTGGCCCTCGCGGTGCTCGGCTGTGCCGCGAGCTGTGCACGCCGGATGCCCGAGCTGGATCTCGGCCGCCTGGATCCGACCTTCATGAAGCTCTGCACCGACGGCCCCGGGGTCCTGGTCGTGCGCGACGAGCGCTACGAGGACATCTGGGGCGGCGGCTACGACAAGACGAAGTGGCTGCTGCTCGGCGAGGATCGCGGCCAGGACGTGCTCGGCGCGCCCACGACCTCGATGGCGCTGCGGCGCAGGTTGCTCAAGGTGCTGAGCCCCATCGGCGCCAAGGCGGCCTCCACCTTCGAGGTGGTCCACTATCGCGAGGATCTGCCGCCTTACGAGGTTCGCGTCTGGATGGCGGACGGCACGCCCCGGCCCGTGCGCGTCCACCCCGTCGAGACATTGCCGCTCGCGGAGTGGGGCTGCGAGTTCTCCTACCCCCGCCGGACCACCTTCCGCATCGCGACCCTGGAGGCCGGCGACGTGGTGGAGATCCTCCACCCGCTCTGCGGTCCGGATCAGCTCGAGTGGAACTTCGGCTCCAGCAGCTTCTGCGTGGCCTCCTCGAGCTGTCAGCTCGGCCACCCCGACGACACCTACCGACTGGACCTGCACGCCTTCATCCTGGACGCCTCGGGCGGCGTGCAGCGCAGCAGCGCGGCCGGGGCCTACCCGATGCGCTTCGAGCTGACCAAGGCGCTGCCGCCGCTGTCGGCCGATCGCGTGCCCCGGCTGCGCTTCGCCCAGCGCTGTCCGGGCTGGTCTCACCTGCGCGGTCGGATCTTCCAGACCGCCCTGTGGCTCGCCAGGCACGACGCGATCCAGGGACGCCGGCTGGTCAACCCGCACCTCGCGAGCCCGGTCGCCGCGGGCGAGCGCGCCAGACGCATCCGGACCGTGGCCGACTGGCTGCAGCGCGCCGTCAAGATCGAGGAGTGGGCCGGACCCGGCTGGATGCGCTGGATGCCACGCCAGACCGCGCATCAGACCGCCAAGCGCCGGGCAGGCGACGCGGGCTCGCAGTCCGTGCTCGCCTTCCGGATCCTGGAGGACGCCGGGCTCGCTCCGCGCTTCGCCCTGGTCCACACCCACCCGCGCAACCCCTTCCTGACCGAGCAGGTCGACGTGAGCCAGTTCGACGCCCTGGCCGTCCTGGTCGAGGACGACGAGGGCCGCAGCCACTGGCTCGTGCCCGGCCTGGCCTACAAGCCCGAAGAGCAGCCCCCGGCCTCGCTCCGCGGCCGGCAGGCCCTGGTGCTCGAGCGCTGGTGGATCGAGCGCCAGACCGGCGGCGGCCGCTGCCGGCCCGAGATCGAGCTGCCCTGGTCGTGCCAGCTCCAGACCCCGGAGCCGGTGGAGCTGAAGCTCGTCGAGATCCGCTGAGCTGGTCGCCAGTTACACTGCGCAAGTCACTGGAACTACAACACACCTGAAGTGCGGCGCCCAGCTTCCAGCCAGAACAACGCGTTGTTCTGTATGTCTGCCTTGGTGAACAACGCGTTGTTTTCGAGAGACATCGGGATGCCTGGTGTCGCTTCGACATCTGTGCTATCTGTCGCTCCAGCATGCCCGAGGACCGAGAGTACAGGCTCGTCACCGTGGCCACCTTCGCGGACAACGTCCAGGCCGGCCTCATGCGCGAACGCCTCGAGTCCGAGGGCATCGCGGCCTTCATCCCCGACGAGCACGCCGCGCAGCTGACGGGCATCCCCAACGCCTTCGGCGGGATCCGGCTGCAGGTCTTCGAGCCGGACGAGCGGGAGGCCGAGAGGATCATCGGGGCCGAGAGCGATCCGCTGGCCGAGCAGGCCATCGAGCTGGAGAACCAGCTCGATCCGGATCAACGCACGGCCTGGGCCGGCGACGACCCGATCTGCCCGGCCTGCAAGTCGGACCTGGTCTTCACGGCCGACTACCGGATCGGACAGCTGCTCGTTTCCATGCTGCTGCTCGGCCTGCCGCTGCTCTTCATCCGGCGCGATCTGGAGTGCAGGAGCTGCGGCCATCGCTGGAACCCCGAGAGCGGCCTGGATCGCTGAACCTCTTGCCCGAGCCGTTGTCAGAGCCGACATGGAACGCAGAATCGTCACCCTCGCCTTGATGGCCGCGCTGCTGCCCGCCTGCCGCGACCGGGCCGATCGGCTCGCCGAGAGAGAGCGCGCGCACGAAGACGCGCTCGGCGAGCTGGCGCTGGCCGCGAGCGCGCAGACGGACCTGCCGCCGCTTCCCCGGGCCGTCCGGGTGGCCGTGCGACGCGGGGCCTTGGAAGTGGACGATCTCGCTGCCTGGACCTCGCTAGACGCGGCCGAGCTCGATCGGCTCGCGCCGAGAGACGACCCGAACGCCCCGCGGCCGGTCGAGCATCAGATCCAGCTCGACGGCCTTCGGATCCCGCCGCAGGCGCTCCGGGACCAGACGAGCTTCCTGATCGAGCCGTTCTACGAGGCCCTGGCCGAGGCCCGGGGCACGGCCGAGCGGCTGGCCAGGCTCCGGAAGCAGGACCTGGAAGGCCGAGCCGCGCTGTGGATCGAGCCCGACGTTCCCTTCGAGACCCTGACCCGGGTGCTCTACACCCTGGGCCAGGCCCAGCACGGCGACTACGCCTTCGCGGTCCGAAGCCCGAAAGGCGTGCGCGCGCTCAAGGTCTCGGCGCCCCGGATCTGCGCTTCGATCTGCGACCGGAAGCAGGTCCGCCATCACTGCCGCGGCCTCTCGGTCGCGATTGCGGAAAGCGGCCTCGGCTGGCGCTTTCGCGATCAGATCCAGGGCGGCTGCAAGCAGCTCGCGATGGCGCGCCCCGAGCGCGCGCTGGGCGAGGCGACCGAGCGCCTCCGGGAGATGCTGGGCGCGGAGACCGACGCCCGCATCGAGGAGCTGCTCGGCGAGATCGAGGGCATCGATACCAAAGATACGAAGCCGGCTCCCGGCCCGCCGCCCGCAGCTCCGGAGCCGGACTGCCCCCACGGGGGGCGGGTCGAGGGCCGGCTCGACCTGGCGGGCCTCCGCCGGGCGCTGGCCGAGAGCCCGGCCGAGCTCCCGGCCTGCGAGACGGCCATGCTGGGCGCGACGGATCCGATCCCCTGGCAGGAGCTGGTCGAGGTGGCCGACCTGCTGGCGAGCTTCGGCCATCGCAGGCTCGTCTTCTTCGTGGTCTTCGATGCGCAAGCCTGCCCTTGACCGGTTTCGGACCCCGGCGTAGCCTGGCCCCATGAAGACGAACACGGCGCTCGCATTGCGATGGCTGGTCGCCGGCCTGCTGCCGCTCACGCTGTCGGCCTGCCCGAGCTTCCGGCCCGAGCGCCGGTGCGACCGGGTGATCATCGAGACCTCGCCGCCCAGCGCCCAGGTCTGGATGCAGGACGAGACCGGCCAGCACGCCCTGGGCCCGGGACCGGCGACCCTCGAGCGGGACCACGAGGTGAGCGTCTACGAGTACAACCCCTGGATCTGGCTGGTGGCAGGCCTGGCCAGCGGCATGACCGTGGGCGGCGGGATCTGGATCGACCGCGCCCCGTCGACCGACGACACCCAGGAGGCCCTGGCCATCAGTCTGATCATCACCGGCGGGCTGGCCATCCTGACCACCCTCCCGGCGGCGCTCATCGGCCTGGGCATGGACGGGGACGTGGTGGCCGAGAAGCCCAGGGAGATCCTCATCGGCGCGCAGCTCGAAGGCTACAACCCCACCCAGATGACCATCACCTTGCCCTCGAAGCAGGACAAGCTCAGCCTGCTGCTGCACAGCGTGGGCCAGACCGGCCCGGCCGGGGACCTGACCCTGATCATCATCCACGCGGCTGATTTCCCGCCCGTCTTCCCGAGCCAGCGGCGGCGCTACGAGCAGGCCGGCCTGGGCCGGATCCAGCTCGAGAACCGCACGACCCTGCCCATGGAGGTCGATCTGGAGCTCGGCGTCGAGGACTGGGCCGAGCCCGCCCACACGCCGGTCAAGCTGGCGAGCGGCGAGAAGAAGTGGGTGGACATCCGGGCCGCCTTCGACGAGAAGCTGCTCCAGAGCCCCGGTCCGCGCCCGGCCCAGGCGATCGTGCAGGCGCACTACGTGCACGACGACGTCAAGCGCACCTGCCGCAAGGCCTTCCCGATCGAGCTGCTCGCGGGCAACGCCTTCTCCTGGCGCGAGCCCGCACGCCTCGGGGCCTTCATCAACGGCCACGATCCGCTCGTGGCCGCTTACGCCTCCGAGCTCTACCGGGAGTTCGCGAAGCACCATCCCCTGCAGGCTCGCCTGGCCCACCCGCTCCGCAACCACCTGCTCGCGATGTACGCCTTCCAGTCGCTGGCCTCGGCCGGCCTGCGCTACAAGCCCGACGTCGAGCACCCCTTCTCCAGCCTGAAGAGAGACGCCCTGGACACGGTCCAGTACCCCTCGGAGACGCTGCAGCGCAAGGTGGGCGACTGCGACGACCTGGTCGTGCTGTACTGCTCGCTGCTCGAGAGCCTGGGCGTGCCCACGGCGGTGGTGCTGCTCGAGGGCCACGTGCAGATGCTCTACGACACGGGCGTGCGAACAGACAACCGGACCGCCTTCCCGGTGGGCGAGAGCAAGACCGTCATCCGGGAAGGCCACCTCTGGGTGCCGGTGGAGACGACCCTGCTCGGGCAGGCGAAGCGCTTCTCCGAGGCCTGGGCCCGTGGGGCCGAGAGCTACTTCGGCCACGCGCTGGCGGCCTCCGACGTGATCGAGACCCGCGTCGCCTGGGCGGACAGCCCGCCCGCCACCCGGCCGGTCGAGGCGGCCGAGGCGCCGGAGGTCCTGGCCGGGCCGATCCGGGCCGAGGCCGAGCAGCTGCTGGCCGAGCACGCCCGCCAGAGCGCGGCCGCGGCCGGCAAGGGCCGCACACCGGCCGGCCTGCTGAAGAGGGGCGCTGCGCTCGCCCGAAGCGGCATGTTCGACCAGGCGGCCGAGGCCTTCGCCGCGGCTGCGGCCAAGCGGCCGAGCTTCCAGGCCCACTACGGCCTCGGCGCGGCCCTGGCGGGCCGGGGCCAGATGCTCAAGGCGCTGCTCGCCTTCCAGGAAGCGCTTCCGCTCGCCCGCGCCGAGGCCGAGCGCTTCCGCTGCCAGCTCGCCATCGCCCAGTGCTACAAGGTCGACGGCAACCTGCGCAAGGCCCGCGAGCACCTCCAGCGCGCCCTGGCGCTCAACCCGGGCGCCCGCTTCGACAGCCACATGCAGGCGCTTCTCCGCTACCTCGAGAAGCCGGCCGGCGACAAGGCCGCCGGCGGCGAGCAGACCCCGCGCTTCTTCCAGGAGATCCTCTCCGGGCTGCCCTGAGCCGCCCAGCCAGACGCAGCCCTTGCACCTTCAGCTGCATTCGACTACAATGTAATACACTGTGGCCATCCGCAGGAGGCGACCCATGGCGACGGATGTGAAGACGCTGCGTTTTCGCCGGGAGCTGCGATCCGAGATCGACAGGCTCGCCAGACGGTCCCGCCGCTCCTTCTCCGAGGTGACGCAGGACCTGCTGGAGGAGGCCCTCAGGATGAGGAAGTGCCCCGGCATCTACTTCCACGACGAGCCCGCCGGGCGGGAGGCGAAGATCGCCGGGACCGGGCTCGGGATCTGGGAAGTCATCAGCGCCTGCGGGGCCGGACCGAAGAACGCCAAGACACTGAAGAAGCGCTTTCACTGGCTGTCGAATGCGCAGATCGCCGCCGCGCTGACCTACTACCGCGCCTGGCCCCAGGAGATCGACGACCTGGCGAGCGAGAACCAGCGCGCCGCCTCGGAGGTCCCCGAGGCGTGAGGTTCTATCTGGACGAGGATCTCTCGCCGAAAATCGCGGCCGCGCTGCGCAGAAGGAAGATCGACGCGATCAGCGCCCACGAGGCAGGCAAGATGCAGCTCACAGACCGGGAGCAGCTCGCCCATGCGGCGGCAGAAGGCCGCTGCCTCGTGACCCGCAACGCGATCCACTTTCTCGCCCTGGCCCGGGAGGCCATCCACCGACAGCAAGCCCACGCCGGCATCCTGCTGTGCTCTCCACGGCTCAGCGGTGCCGAGATCCGGACCATTGCGAGCCGGCTCGCAAAAGTGGCCGAGCGCTACCCCCGGGGGCAGGGCCCATACGACGTCTTCCACCTCTGAGGCCAGTCGAGAACCATCTGAGGAATCCGCGCTGTAGCGTTTCCACCCCCCACCCAGGCTTCGCCCGACCTCCCCCGTCGATAGGGGGATATGTTTTTTTCGAATGTGCACAAAGTGTTACGTCCCTCCCCTGGTGGGAGGGGCCGGGCGAAGCCCGGGGGAGGGGGACGCGTCTGAGCCACAACACCTTGGTCCCACCCACTGTCTTCACCACGGATCGGTCGAACCTCTTTGGGTCACACGGCCAAAGGCCGTGGTATTCGCTCGCAATAAT
>JAFGRB010000373.1 GCA_016935365.1 Deltaproteobacteria bacterium | reverse complement strand
GCGGCCCCAACGGGGCCTTCCAGGCGTGTAAGCCCCCTTTGGAGGGGGCTTCCGAATACCTCGCCCTCTGGGCGAGGTTGATTATTTTTGTTTACTTGGGCTTGCGGCTCTCGGCGCCCCGCAGGACTTCCAGCTCCAGCAGGCAGCTTCGCAGGCGGACCAGGGGGATTGCGATCCTCGGGGCCGTGTGGCGGATGGGGCGCTCGTCGATGCAGGCGAGCAGGTGCTCGGCGGCCCGGTCGACGTCCAGCATGAAGGGCTTGAAGTCGCCCTTGGCCATCTTGGTGTCCACGAAGCCGAAGCGCACGTTGGTCACGTGCACGCCCCTGGGCGCGAGCGCCAGGGCCAGGCTCTCGAGGTAGCACGACAATCCGGCCTTGGAGGCGTGGTAGCTCGGCGCCTGGGGCGAGCGCATCGCGTCGGCCAGGCTGGAGATGCCGATGAAGTGGCCCCGGCCCCTGGCCACCATGGGCGGGATGACCCGGGCTGCGGTGCGCAGCATGCCGAGCAGGTTCACGTCCACGATCTCGACCTCGCGATCCATGTCGCTCGGGTCCAGGAGCTCGCCCACGCCGGCGCAGTAGATGCACAGGTCGAGCGGATCGAGGCGGTCGAGCAGCGCCTGCAGCGTCTCTCGGTATCCGGGGACCTGCACCTCGGAGACGACGTGGACGTAGGCCGCGTCCTCGATCGGCGAGGCGCTCCGCGAGATGCCGGCCACCTGCCAGCCCCGCGCGAGCAGCTTGCGGGAGGTCGTCAGTCCGATCCCGTCCGAGTTTCCGACCAGCAGCGCTTGCATGGGCGCCGACCCTATCACGAGACGGGTGGACAGGGTAGGGGGCTTTTGGGAAGATTGGGGGCATCACTGGAGGAGGCCAGGTTCATGAGATCGAGACACGCGTGCCTTGCCTTTCTACTCGTCGGGCTGCTTTCCGCGCCCGGCCGGGCGGCCGAGCGCCTGCTCTACGACGGGGTGATGACGTACGACGACTCGGAGAACGCCTTCTACTGGTTCGGTGTGCCGGCGAGCAACCCCGCCGACTGGACCGCGCCCGACGACTTCGCGCACGGCGAGTGGCACGCCCGCTTCGAGATCGTCGACCAGCCCAGCTACGCGACCTACGGCGAGCCGACCGGGCTACAGTCGTGCATCTGGCAGGACGGCAAGGGCGGCGACTACCCCGAGACCTGCAGCGGCATCTCCTTTTTGGACGGGCCCGGCTCGGTCGTCTACACGGTCGAGACGCCGACGAGCTGGTGGGAGAAGCACGACAGCCAGGCCTCGGCCGCGCCCTTCGACTGGGCGCGCGGCGGCGACTTCGTGGACATGGGCTCGCCGACCTGGCACCAGAACGGGGACGGCAGCTGCTGCCTGGCCACGATCGCCTCCTGGGGTGGCTGCGAGGAGAACATGCCGCACCACCTGCCGATGACCATCCGGCAGACGATCGTCCTCGTCTCGAGCGGCTCTGCGTTCTCGGGCTGGGCCAGCTACGGCTTCGGCGGTGACGCCGAGCCGATCGGGCTCCATCCCGACAACCCGCACTACTTCATCTACCGCGGCCAGCCCCTGGCCCTGATCACCTGTGCCGAGCACTACGGGGCCGTGCTCAACCTGGACTTCGACCAGGACACCTACCTCGACACCCTGCAGGCCGACGGGCTGAACTACACCCGCATCTTCGCAGGCAGCTACATCGAGCACGCCGGCTGGTTCGACTACCCCGACGCGCAGCCGCTGAGCCCGGCTGCAGGCCGCGCGATCGCCCCCTGGGCCAGGAGCGACACCCCCGGCTACATCGGCGGGGGCAACAAGTTCGACCTGGACGCATTCGATCCGGCCTACTTCGCCCGCCTGAAGGGCTTCGTCGGCAAGGCCCGAGACCGGGGCATCATCGTCGAGCTGACGCTGTTCTGCACCTTCTACACCGACGAGCTGTGGCTCTACAGCCCCTTCCATCCCGACAACAACGTAAGCGGCGTCGGCAACATCTCCAGGGACGACTTCCAGAGCCTGGACAACGGTGGCGTGCTCGCCTACCAGGAGGCGATGGTCGAGAAGATCGTCGACGAGCTGGCCGGCTTCGACAACCTCTTCTTCGAGATCTCCAACGAGCCCTACCTGGCCCCGGACCAGGACGCGGTCGCCGAGTGGCAGGCCCACATCGCCCAGCGGATCGCGGTCCGCGAGTCCGGGCTCGGCCACCGGCACTTGATCGCCCAGAACATCAACAACCACTCGCGGCGCATCAGCGATCCGGATCCCAACGTGTCGATCTTCAACTTCCACTATGCCACCGTGGCGGCCGTGGACGAGAACCACGGGCTGGACAAGGTCATCGGCAACGATGAGGAGGGCTTCGACAACAGCGATGCCCACTACCGCCGGGATGCCTGGGACTTCGTCATCCACGGCGGCGGCCTGCAGAACGTGCTCGACCTGTCCTTCCTGGTAGGGGACGAGGCCGGCTCGATCCGCCCGCCCAGCGGCGTGCCGGCCGGCGGCGGGCCGATCCTGCGCGGCCAGATCCGCATCCTGAGCGAGTTCATCCACGGCCTCGACTTCGTGCGCATGCGGCCGGACGCGAGCCCGATCACGGGCGGGGTGCCGAGCGGGGCTTCGGCCTGTGCCCTGGTCGAGGACGGAGCCCAGTACGCCATCTATGTCAACATGCAGGAGATCGGCGGGGACAGCCAGGCGGATCTCGAGGTCGACCTGCCCGCCGGGAGCTACGAGTCGAAGTGGCTCGACACCAAGACGGGCGCCTACCTCGACCCGACGAGCTTCGATCACCCGGGCGGCCAGCGGACGATCGCGTCGCCGGTCTTCCAGGAGGACATCGCCCTGCTGATCCTGTCCCGGGACGAGCTGCGGCCGAGCGTGCAGATCACAAGCCCCCGGGACGGAGAGCGGATCGCCGAGGGCGCGGACGTGCGCATCGAGGCCAGCGCCTCGGCGAGCTACGGCTCGATCGATCACGTGGAGTTCAGGATCGACGAGAGCTCGCTGGGCACGGACAGCGAGAGCCCGTATGCGATCGAGTGGCCGGACGCGGCCCTGGGCGAGCACCGCATCACGGCCACCGCGGTGGACAATCTCGGGCACACGGCCCAGGATCAGATCCGGGTGAACGTGACCAGCGGCGAGACGCGGGGTGTCTTTCTCGAGGCCGAGGAGTACGACGAGATGAGCGGGATCACCGACTCGGGCGAGTACATCGAGAGCTGCGACGACGGGGACTGGATCCGCTTCGACAACGTCGACTTCGAGGCCGGCTACACCTCGCTCGTCATCCGGGCGGGCCGCCCGTCCGACACGAACAGCATGCACGCCGAGATCCGCGCCGACGCCATGGACGGCCCCCTGGTGGCCGACTTCGTGCCCGAGGGGACCGGCGACTGGTACGTCTTCGAGGACCAGAGCGTCACCCCCGCCGTGATAAGCGGCGTGCACGATCTCTACGTGCTCTTCCTGGGCGGCTACGGGGTGGGCAACTTCGACTGGTTCCACTTCGTCGACCCGGTACCCGTGCCCGACGGCGGCCAGGACGGGGCGGACGGCGGCGACGGAGGGGCGCAGCCCGACGCCGGGCTGGACGGCGGGGCGGACGCCGGAGCGGATCGCGCTGCCGATGCGGACACGATCGACGGCGGTTGCGGCTGCGGCGCCTATGCGGGCGCGGGGTCTGGGATCTGGCTGCTCCTCGCGCTCGGTCTCTTCAGACTCGTTCCGGCGAAGAAACAGTAGCTCATGGAAGTCGCTTTGCTCCTTTCACCCGGCCGGCCTTCTCCTTGCAAGGCAGCAATCATGTCCACAAAGGGTACCAGGACGGTAACAGAATGGTAACAAGTTGGTTTTACTATTCTTCTCAACAGCGATGATGCTGGAAAGGAGAATGGCGATGAGAGCAGAAAAGGGATTGTTCTTGATGGCGATGTGGATCTGGCTGGCTGGTCCTGTCCGGGCAGAGTCACTCGAGGTCCTGCTCGAGCGGGCCATGTACGAGGAGGAGACGGCGGGGAACTATGCCGAAGCCATCCGCCTCTACCAACGCGTCATCGAAGAAAGTGAGGTCGAGCGGCACATTCACGCCAAGGCCCTCCTGCGTATCGCCGAATGCAAGTTCAAGCTCGGCGAATATGAGGAGGCGGTAGACACGTACCACCAGCTGAAGGAGATGTTTCCCCAGCAGACAAAGCTACTGGATCTGGCGCAGGCCAGGCTCGACGGACTCGCACCAGTGGTGGTGCGCACGGTCCCGGAGATTCTGGACGAAGACGTCTCACCGGACCTGGACCGGTTGACGGTCACCTACGACATGGATATGACCAAGAGTTGGGCCTGGGTGCGACGCTTCGAGGATCGTTATCCTGTGACCACCGGCAAGCCGAGCTACGACGAGGACATGCGCACATGCACCCTTCCCGTCGCCCTGGAGCCCGGCAAGGTGTACTGGATCGAGCTGAACTCCGGGCGCTTTGTCGGTTTTCTATCCAAGCTGGGCATCCCTGCTCGCAGACACCTTTTCGTGTTTGCCACGCGTTCGGCCGACGGGCCCACACCCATTCCAGAAGAAGAGCGGGAAATGGTCAGGAAGGTCAACGCGGGAGAGGCCAGCAAACCACTCGTCGTCCGGACATCGCCTCCGAACTACAGTCAGGACGTGGATCCCCGACTGGGTGTCGTGTCTGTCACCTTCGACCAGGAGATGAAGGACAAGCACTGGTCGTGGGTGAGTGAGTATGCTTCCATGTATCCGAAGTCAGAGCATGATCCCACCTACGACAGACAGCTGCGAACCTGCTCCCTCCACGTGCATTTGGAGCCGGGCAAGGTCTACTGGATCCAATTCAACTCACCAAAGTACAAGAACTTTCAATCTCGCTACGGAACTCCAGCCAGACCACATGTGCTGTTGTTCGCCACCCATGGCGAGGATGGCAGCCGGACGGTGATACCGGCGCACATATTGAAGAAAGTCAAGGAGATCAATGGTCCTTGAAGCAGGATCTGTCTGCCCGCGGCCACGCGGGGCCGAGGTAGGATCACCCCGGGCATGATCATCGGCGCATTCCATCGTTCCAGCCTGCTCGTGTTCCTGACCCTTCTGGTGGTCGTGCTGGTGCCCTCGGCCTGTGTGCTGTGGTTTTTGAACACGGCGCTGGAGAACGAGAGCCTGGCCTTGCGCCAGAAAACGGATCAGATCCGACGACAGCATGCCCTGGGGATCCGGGAGCTTCTGGAGAGGACCTGGTCGAGCCGTCTGGAAGATCTGGAAGATGTCGCGCAGCTGGATCCGAGGCAGGCGTTTTCCACCGTGGTCCGAGCGGGGCTTGCGGATGCGGTGGTCCTGTTGGACGACCAGGGACGACCCACTTATCCCGCAGAAGATGGACCCTCGTTTCCTCGACTGACCTCGGAACCGTTTTGGATCGAGGCCCAGGTTCTCGAGCGGACCGATCCCGGCGCAGCCGCTGCCCGGTATGAGAGCTTCGACCGGAATTCGCATGAACCCCAGGAACGGGCGCGCGCTCTATTTGCCCGGGCCCGATGCCTGGCCCTGTCCGGACGGCGGGCAGAGGCCATCGAGATTATCCTGGGATCCCTGGCAGGACAGGATCTGCTTCCAGCCCGCGACAAGCTGGGACGGATGCTGCTTCCCAACGCGCTGTACTTCA
Organism: Deltaproteobacteria bacterium; assembly: GCA_016935365.1. Taxonomy (GTDB): domain Bacteria; phylum Myxococcota; class B64-G9; order B64-G9; family B64-G9; genus JAFGRB01. The sequence continues at coordinate 10,054 of JAFGRB010000373.1, read as the reverse complement.
CCATGACCCTGATGCGCCCGCCTGGACCGGACGTGGCAGCTCCGGATTGTCGTGGCCGCCACAAGCGGGTTTGCGACCTGGCCGCCAGGCTGGCCAGCATGCTCAACGACTACTCCTATGCCATTCCGTCTCCCCAGCGAATTCACCTCATGGGCCGCTTGCAAAAGGACGGGTATGATTACCTGTCCTTTCCAACCCTCCCCGCCGAAAAGCTGGCGAATCGCTACCTGATAGCATACTCCCTCGACAATGTGGGCCCAGGACTCTCGATAGCCCATCCTCAGACCGACGATGTGGAGAGCCCAGTCCCCCTGTGGCACCTCTCCGTTGCACGAGGCCGCCTGGTGGCCATCTTCCTGGAGGACCATCTGGTGGACAGCCTCTTTCCGAAGAACGGACTGGACGCCGATTTTTGCCTGGCCCCCGCGACGAGTCCTTCTGCGCCGGATTCATTGGACATCGCCCTGCCCTCTTCCCTGTCCGGGTGGGAGATCCGCGTCCGGTCCTCCAATGGCGACACGCTCGGCTCCAGTGCCCGACGCAACAGGATCTTTTACCTGTGGACAGCACTGGCCAGCATCATGGCCGTTCTCGTCGTCGCGACCATCGGATACCGGTTCTTCCTGCGGCAAATGCGGCTGACGCGACTCAAGAGCGACCTGACCGCAACCGTGACCCACGAGCTGAGAACCCCGCTGACTTCGATGGGCGTGATCATCGATACCCTGAGGGAAGATCCCGCCCCCGGAGCCGCGTTGACCAAGGAGTACTTGTCTCTCTTGGCCAAGGAGCAGGGCAGGCTCGGGGACTTGATCGACAATTTTCTGGCATTCTCGCAACTGGAGCAACCGCGCAGATTCCACGGCCGGGAGAAGGTCGACCTGTCGGACGTCGTCTCTGATGCGATGGCGTCTTTGGGCGAGCGCATCCGCCAACCGGATGTTTTTCTGGAGCTTGACGTCGCCGGAAGCCCAATGCTCGTCAGGGGCGAACACGGCGCTCTGGTGGCTGTGGTCCGCAACTTGCTCGACAACGCCCTCAAGTACACTGGCGAGCAGAAACGAATCCGCGTGCGGTGCCGGAACGAACGCGATGGGGTCCTGCTGGATGTCTCCGACAACGGCCCGGGCGTGCCCCATCGCTTCAGGCGCAAGATCTTCGAGCGGTACTTCCAGATCCACGGGCGCCTGTCCAGCAGGATGGGTGGTGTGGGCCTGGGATTGAACATCGCCCGGTTGGTGGTCGAAGCGCACGGTGGTACACTCTCCTTGTCCAATACCTCCGATCAGGGCAGTACGTTCGAAGTATGGTTGCCCGGGTATGTCGAGGAGGCGAGCGATGGTACAGAGAGGCATCGCGGGTGAGTCGGTGCTGATCGTCGAAGACGATCCGACCATGCTCCGATTGCTGGAAGACCGTTTCCACCGCGAGGGCTTTCGTGTCCAGGTAGCTGCAGACGGCCAAGTGGGACTGGAGCTCGCCCTCGGCAAGGACCTGGATCTGGTTGTTCTGGACGTCATGTTGCCGGGGGTACATGGGTTCGAGATTTGCCGCCGGGTCCGATCCGCTGGCCTGGAAACCCCGATCATGTTTCTGACCGCCAAGGGGCAGGAGCCTGACGTGGTGCTCGGTCTGAACCTGGGAGGGGACGACTACGTCATCAAGCCCTTCCGCATCCTCGAACTGCTCGCCCGGGCCCGTGCACTCATACGGAGGCGAGCACCGGCTCAGACACGCAGGCGCTTCGGCGACTTCGAGCTGGACCTCGAAGCCCATCGCCTCGTGCGGGCTGGAGAGGAGATCGCCTTGACGCCCAAGGAGATCGCCCTGCTGGAGTACCTCTGCGAACATACTGGCCGGGCCAGGACTCGGGAGCAGATACTGGATGCCGTGTGGGGCCATGGTGTGTTCGTCAACAACCGTAGCGTGGACCGCTGTGTGACCACCGTCCGCAAGAAGATCGAGGACGACCCGTCCCGCCCTGTCTACCTGAGAACCGTCCGCGAGGTGGGCTACCGCTTCGAGGGACTGAAACCGCTCGATTGACGCAGCAGGGAAGGAGGACGCCCATGAGCGTCGAGTACATCGTCTACAGCCAACTGCCGGCGAAGGAACTCGAGCGGGTGATCGCGCGCTGCGAGGAGCGGATCGATGCCTGGTCGGAGCTGCGCATGGACTACGACGACCGGTGGGGCGAGATCTCGCTCTCCGGCGACATCCCCACCGAGGCGCAGGCTCGAGAGATGATCTGGCCCGAGGAGGACGAGGCCGAGGCGGATCCCGCGCGCGTCGAGGCCATCCTCGCCCGGCTGCCCGCCATGAAGTCGGCCATATGCATCGACCGGCCGGGCGACTTCGAGACCAACCCCATGCAGGTCTCCATCTTGCGCTTCCTGGTGGAGCACGCGGGCGAGGGCCTGGTGCAGCTGGTCGACTCGCTGGTGACCAGCGAGGCGTTCTTGGAGGAGCTCGACGATTACGTCGACGTGGACGGCTCGGTCGAGCCCGACGAGGCGCCTGCGGCCAAGCCGCCCCCGTCCGGCTCCTCGGGAGCGAAGCTGCTCACCTTCGTCTCCGGGAAGATCGACAAGCTCGTGCGGGAGGGCACCCTGGAGCTCCATCCGCTGGCCAGGCCCCGCTCGCTGGCCGAGGACGTCCTGGACTATCTGTACGCCCGCGACCCGCGCCCGAAGGCCGCCGAGTTCATGGAGTGGTTGCTGGAGCGGGGGGACATCGAGGAGATCTACGGGGACGACGCGCAGATCTACGCCGAGTTCGTCGCACCCTGAGCGCGGGCGATCGGGAACCTGGACCCTGCCGGGGGTATGAAGAGGTAGAGCCTGGGCCCGGCCTGGAGGTGGCATGCGGACTCGATGGAAGGGGATTCTTCTCGCGGCGTTGGCCTGTGCCTGCACACCCGATATCGGCTCGAGTAGCGGGCCTGTCCTGTTCTCGGCCCGTGAGCTCAGCCGGCCGCGGCTCGCCATCCCGACGGTGCCGCTCGATCGCTCCGGGGTCGCTCCGGCGGTCGAGCCTTTCGACCTGCCTCTCGGCCGCGAGCAGATCATCAACCTGGAGCGCGACGTGGTGAAGAAGGGCTACCTCGCCGATCCCGAAGCGGCGATCGTGCGTCTCTTGCGGGACGGGATGGCGGTCGAGCCCTCCGCCCGGAACTTCGAGCGCTTCAGCCAGGCCTACACCTATCTCGCCGGCGAGAAGCTGCCGGTCATGGTGACGTCCGACTCTTTGCTGCACCTCTACCACCTCTACTTCAACGAGATCCTGAAGGCGGTCGAGACCCGGGCCCTGATCCCCCTGGAGACGAGCCTGCTCGAGGGCCTGATGGCGGCGCTGCTCGAGATGGCGCCGGCGGCCGGAGGCTCGCTCGCCGAGCCCATGCTGAACGAGATCGCCTATCTCGCAGTCCCGCTCCGGATCCTGAAGCCGGACTTCGAGCCGCACCCGCAGGTGCGCGAGCTGGTGAAGGCCGACCTGGCCCGGATCGAGGCGCACGCGGGATTGGAGATCTCCTGGGCGCTGAGCAGCCAGCAGTGCATCGAATCCAGGGGAGAGCGCGGCCGCTGCGTCCGCGAGGACTTCTCCCAGTACGTCCCGCGGGGCCACTACACCCAGTCCGAGGCCCTGAGGCGCTACTTCAAGGCCACCATGTGGCTGGGGCGCATCGGGCACCGATTCAAGCACCCGGACGAGCTCCGCCAGGCAGCGCTGCTGGTGCAGGCGATGAAGACCGCGCGCTGCAGCTATCGAGGCGAGGAACATAGCGCCCCGGAGCTGCTGGACCGCCTGGACCGGGTGCTCGGCTTCTTCATCGGCAAGTCGGACGATCTGAGCGTCTACGATCTCGACCCGCTGCTGCGGTCGAAGCTGCCCGCAGGCGGAGACCTGCAGGACCTCGCAGACAAAGACGCCATGCAGCGCCTGCAGGCTGCCCTGCGCGGCCTGCGGGCCCCGCGCATCCTGTCCGGTTCGGTGGAGGCGACCGGGAAGGACGCCGAGGGCACGGTCAAGCAGGAGACCCAGGGACTCAGGCTCCTGGGCCAGCGCTTCGCGCCGGACTCCGAGATGCTCGGCCGCACGGTCTACGAGTTCACCGGGCCTGATCCTTCGCACCCGCGCTTCGACGCCGTAGCAGACGAGCTCGAAGCCGAGCTGGCACGGATCCTGAAGAACGACCCGCAGCTCGAGGAGTTCTGCGGTGTTTCCGTGGCCGAGTTCGAGCGCGCGGTGCGAAAGCCCTGTGATAACCCGAAGCCCGCCATGTGGCGGTGTCTGTGCGAGCGCGCCAAGCTGATGAGGCAGGACTGCGTGCGCAGCGGGAAGTGCTCTCTGCACGCCCAGGAATCTCGGAACCAGGCCTTCGGCCAGGTCTGCCGGCTCATGCCCTCGGGCCTGGACATCGCCGCCGTGCTCGGAAGCCGCGACGCGATACGGCTGACCGAGCCGTCCGGGCGCTACTGCGGCTACCTGGACCAGCGCGCCAAGCTCGCCGCCGAGTGGGCCGCCGCGCTCGACCGGGCGCCGGAGACCCTGTACCTGGCCTGGCTGGGCATGCTGAGACCGCTGCTCGGCGAGCGCGGGCAGGGCTATCCCACCTGGATGCGGACCGAGGCCTACGGCAAGAAGTCGCTGCGCAGCATGCTGGCCTCCTGGGCCGAGCTCCGGCACGACACCATCCTGTACGTGAAGCAGTCCTACACGATGAAGGTGGAGACAGGCGTCACGTCGATCGGATCACCTGCTGTCCTCCTGGATGCCGAGTACTACGGCACGGTCGAGCCCCTGCCCGAGCTGATGGCGCGCCTGCGCAGGCTTACCCGGCAGACCCGGAGCATGCTCTTTGCGCTGCAGGTGCTGCCGGAGGCGGTGGAGGGCTCGCTCGAGCGCGCCGAGGGCGTCTTCGTCCGGCTGTCCGCCATCGTGGACAAGGAGCTCCAGGAGAAAACCCTCGACCAGGCCGATGTCGACTACATCAACGGCATCGGCAGGACCTTCGATGAGCTGATCGCGGAGCTAACCCGCGCCATCACGCCGCAGGCAAAAGGCGCTGCGCCCGAGGGAGCCGAGCCCGCTGACGTCAGCGTAGGTGGGCAGGACGAGGCCTTCAAGACCACCATCGTGGCCGACGTGCACACCGATCTGAACACCGAGCGGGTGCTCGAGGAGGGCGTGGGCCCGGTGGAGTGGATGCTGGTCGCGAGCAGGAACGAGGACGGCTCGCTGTCCGTCTCGGTGGGCCCGGTCTTTTCCTACTTCGAGTTCGTCCACCGGCTCGACGACCGGCTCACCAACGAGAAGTGGCGGAAGCGGCTGGCGAAGAAGCAGGTCCCGCCGCCGGCCTGGTGGACCGACGACCGGCCGCTGGCCAACGGCTTCGAGCTCTTCTGCACCCCGGACACGCCCGGCTGCGCAAAGGACGAGGAGCGATGACCGAGGCAGGAGCACGATCACCTCAACGGGCCATCGCGAGGTGGATCGCGACCCTGTTCTCCGCGCAGCCGATTGTCGGCAAGATCTCACTGGGCCTCGCGCTGGCGGCGGCTGCGATCCTCTTGATGGCGCTGGTATCGTTCGCCTTGAACCTCGGGGGACTGGATTTTTCCCTGATCGTTTTTCTCCTGTACCTGTTTGTCAGCCCGGCACTGCTGCTTCTCGGCCTGCTGAGCGGGCTCGTCCGCGTGCTCGCAAAGCCGCGTTCGTATCTGCCCCTGGGCTGCAATTTCGCGCTCGGGCTTCCATACTCGCTCTATCTGCTATGGTTGATCCGATCGGGCGCCATGAGATGGGGCGGCTGAGGTGGTGCGGCAATGAAGAGAAAGACACTCTGGCTGATCGCCGCTGTCGGGTGCTTCGTCGCGGGGCTGCTGATCGTATGGATCTTCCTGGAGGCGGCTCGGGATCTCGAGGAGGAACCGTCCCAGGTACCCCGAAGATGCGAAAGCAACGCAGACTGCGCGCGAGGCGAGATCTGTGATCGGATCGTTGTCCGGTGCTTCGCTCCACCCTGTCCCGTTATCAAGCTCTGCAAGAAGCGGAAGGAAGCCGAGTGATACCCGGTTGTCAGGGACGCATGTTATCGCCCGGCGGCAGCGGAGCGGGCCTCGATGCGACGCTGCACGCGCCTGAGGAAGCGCTGAAGGTCGCGGTTGCTCGTGTATGCGGCAAGCCCGGCCGGGGTCCGGTTCTCGTGATCGCGGGCCAGCGGGTCCGCTCCGGCCATGAGCAAGAGGTAGGCGACTCGATGGCCCTTGCCATAGGCGCTGCAGTGCAGCGCTGTCCAGCCGGTCCTCGGAGAGCACCTGTGGACGTCCGCGCCCTTGCGCAGCAGCGTGGATGTGCAGCCATGGCCCTGCATGGCCACCCGGTGCAGCGGAGTCATGCCGTCCTCGTCCTGGGCGTCGGGATCGGCGCCCGCGTCGATGAGCACCTCGACGGTCTCGCAGTGCCCGTCCACGGCGAACCAGTGTAGCGGCGTGCGCCCCCACCTGTCCCGGGCGTTCGGATCCGCGCCGGCCTTGACCAGGGCGAGGGCGATCCCGGCTCTGTCCCGGGCGCAGGCCAGGCTGTGCAGCGGCGTCCAGAGCGTCCGGTCGGCCTTCACGTCCACCCGGGCACCCCGCTCGAGCAGCAGATCGACGATCCGCCCCTGACCGCCCAGGGCTGCCCAGTGCAGCGGCGTCTCGTGGCTGCCGTCTGTGGCATTCGCGTCGGCGCCCGCGTCGAGCAGCAGGCGGACGATCTTCTCGTCGGGCTCGACCATGGCCTGGTGCAAGGCCGTCCAGCTTCCGGCCCCTCGCTCGGGGTCGCAGCCAGCGACTATCAGCGAGCGCAGCGCATCCAGATCTCCGGCCCGCACAGCGCCGACCAGGGGATCCAGTCCCTGGCCATGAGCCAGGCCTGCCATCGAGAAGAAGACGAGGAAGAAGACGAGGTGCCACCCGATTCGGGAACTGGGCTGCATGGTTATCTAGTCGCTTGAAAGTCCAAGAGGATCTCCATGAATACCCAAAAAGCGCTTGACAAATATGCAAAGAGCATATATGTATTAGGCATAAAAGGTGGTGAGAACGTGACAGGCGAGCGGACAGATAAGACAAGCGACACGGCCGGGCGGCTGTCTGTGGCGGTGGACGTGGCCTTGCTGAGCGTGCGCGAGGGGCACCTCTACACTTTGGTGCTGAGGCGCGAGCAGGCGCCTTTTCAGGGTGTGTGGGCCTTGCCTGGCGCCTTCGTCAGTCATGAGGAGTCGCTGGAGGACGCCGCCGACCGGGTGCTTCGAGACAAGATCGGCCTCGGGGATGTCTTCCTCGAGCAGCTCTACACCTTCGGGCAGCCCGGCCGGGACCCGCGCGCCAGGGTGGTTGCGGTCGCCTACTACGCGCTGGTCGACAGGTCGCGCTTCTGCGACCTGCACACGAACGCGAGCGGCGCCACCCGGGTCGCGAGGATTGCGGTGCCCTGGGAGGGCGAGACCGGCGGGCCGGTGGAGCTCAGCGACGAGGAGGGCGGGGCGCTGGAGCTGGCCTTCGATCACCCCGACATTCTCGGCATGGCGGTCAAGCGGATCCGCGGCAAGCTGAACTACACGCCGATCGGCTTCCAGCTCCTGCCGGCCCGCTTCACCCTGCGCCAGCTCCAGCAGGTCCACGAGACCGTCCTGGGACGGCCCCTCAACAAGGACTCCTTCAGGCGGCGGATGCTGGCATCCGACCTGCTGGAGGCCACCGGCGACCGGCAGCAGGACGTGGATCACCGCCCCGCGGAGCTGTATCGATTCGGCAAGCGCTCGGCTGTCTGAGCGCAGAAAGGAGCTTTGCCATGGCGGAGATTCGAAAGTTCCTCATCGTCCGTCACCTCAAGAGCGAGCCCAGCTCGCACATCCTCAGGTACCGCAAGGGCGAGCTGGTGGCCAGCGGGCGGGGCATCTCCTTCTGGTTCCACTCCATGTCGACCAGCGTGGCGGAGGTCCCGGCCGACGACCGCGAGGTGGCCTTTCTCTTCCACGGGCGCTCGGTCGACTTCCAGGACGCGACCGCCCAGGGCGTCATCACCTTCCGGGTGATGGACCCGGTCGTGCTGGCAAGGCACCTGGACTTCAGCATCGATCTCGAGCGCGGCTGCCATCGCGCGGAGCCCCTGGACAAGCTGACCCAGCTCATCACGGGCCTGGCCCAGCAGTCGGCCTGGCAGATCATGACCTCGACGCCGATCCGCGAGCTCCTGAGCGCCGGACAGGAGGCTATCCGCGAGCGGATCAGCTGCCGGCTCGCCGGGGACGAGGGCCTCGTGGCCATGGGGCTTTCGATCGTGTCGGTGACGGTCTCCTCGGTCCGGCCGACCTCGGAGCTCGAGAAGGCGCTCGAGGCGCCGATGCGCGAGAAGATCCAGGCCGAGGCGGACGAGGCGGCCTTCGCGCGCCGCGCCCAGGCCGTGGACAAGGAGCGCGCCATCCAGGAGAACGAGCTCCAGAACCGCATCGAGCTGGCCCGTCGCGAGGAGAAGCTGATCGACCAGCAGGGCCAGAACGCCCGCCGCCAGGCCGAGGAGACGGCCGAGGCCCAGCGGATCGCCGCCGAGGCCGATGCGCGGCAGGCCCACCTGCTCGCCGAGACCGACGCGGACGGTATCCGCATCACGGCCAGGGCCGAGGCGGAGAAGGACAGGCTCGCGAGCGCGGCCCGCGCCGAGGGGATCCGGCAAGTGGAGGGCTCCCGCGCCCAGGCCGAGCGAGAGCACATGCAGGCCTACCGCGACCTGGCCCCGGTCGTGCTCTTCGGGCTGGCCGCCCGTGAGCTGGCCGCCAAGCTCGAGCGCATCGAGCACGTCAACCTCTCGCCCGAGCTGCTCGGGCCGCTGTTCACCAGGCTCGTGGAGGCCGGCACCCGCAAGCTCACCGCGGCCGAGGAGTGACGGATGAACGACAAGGTCCCCAGGGTGGTGCTGATCACGCGCCGCACCGAGCTCGAGGAGCTACTGCTGCGCCACGGCACCCGCGACCAGGCGCGCTTCTTCCTCGGTACCCGCGAGCTCACGCTGCGAGAGGTGGAGAGCCGCCACGAGCGCTTCCAGTCCGCCCTGGGCCAGGTCAAGCAGGCCATCCCGCTCAGGTGGCGCCGGAGCCGGGTCGACCGCGCGGACCTCGATCGCTTCCTCTTCGAGCCCGAGGACATCGTGGTGGCGGTCGGCCAGGACGGCCTGGTGGCCAACGCCGCCAAGTACTTGGACGGCCAGGCGGTGATCGGCATCGACCCGGATCCGGACAGCCACGCCGGCATCCTCGTCCCGCATCCGCCAGATTCCGCAGGCCGCCTGCTGGCGGCCGTGGCCTCGGACCGGGTGGAGATCGAGGAGCGCTGCATGGTGGAGGCAAGGCTGGACGACAGCCAGCGCCTGCTGGCGCTGAACGAGATCTTCATCGGCCATCGCACCCACCAGTCGGCCCGCTACGCCATCCGCTGGCACGGTCACGAGGAGTACCAGAGCTCGTCCGGCATCATCGTCTCCACCGGCACCGGCGCCACCGGCTGGGCCATGTCCATCCACCGCCAGAGCGGATCGCGCCTGCCCCTGCCGGGCCCGGCACAGCCCGAGCTGGTCTTCTTCGTGCGCGAGGCCTTCCCCTCGGCGGCCACCCGTTCGACCCTGGTCGAGGGCCTGATCCCCTCGGGCGAGTCGCTGGCCGTGACCTCCCGGATGAACGACCGGGGCGTCATCTTCGGAGACGGGATCGAGGACGATCGGATCGAGTTCCCCTGGGGCGTCTGCGCGCAGATCGGGGTCGCCAGCAGCAAGCTGAGGCTAGTTCAGGCTTGAGATGGTCGCCTTTCGTGCCTTGGGGTGACAGTGTCGTCTCTCCTGCACGGGCCGCATTCTTTCAGTGAGTCGTTTTCTAATATGCTTTCAAAGCCATATCCAGTTCCGGCCGCTTGGTCTTTGGTTTGCTTTTTAGCCCATCATATTCACGACTCGCTCGTCCTGAAAATATAGAATTTGCTGGTTTACATTGAATATCAACGCATTCCACCCTGTCTGGTGC
>JAFGRB010000372.1 GCA_016935365.1 Deltaproteobacteria bacterium | reverse complement strand
TCTCCGCCCTGCCGCCCCGCGGGCTCCTCTCCGCCCTGCCGCCCCGCGGGCTCCTCTCCGCCCTGCCGCCCCGCGGGCTCCTCTCCGTCGAGGCGCTTCGAGGGCTCCCCTTCGCCCAGGCGCTTCGAGGTCTCCCCTTCGCCCAGGCGCTTCGAGGTCTCCCCTTCGCCAAGGCGTTTCGAGGGCTCCCCTTCGCCAAGGCGTTTCGAGGGCTCCCCTTCGCCAAGGCGTTTCGAGGGCTCCCCTTCGCCCAGGCGCGATACCCCCTCGCCCAATCGACTCCGATCCCCCCTCTCCCCCAGGGAGAGGGGGCCAGGGGGTGAGGGCTCTGCAAGCCCCAGCTCGAGATCGGCGCCCGGCCGCGCCAGGACGCGGATCGGCGCCGCGAGCGAGAAACGCTGGCCCCAGCGCATGCTCAGGGCCAGCCGGCCCTCGGCGAGCCGCAGCTCGGTCGCGCCGTTTTGGACCTCGACCTCGAAGGCGGTCCCCAGCGCCTCGATCCGCCCGGCCGGCGCCAGGATGCAGAAAGGCACCCGGCGCCCCGGCCGCAGCCGGGCCACAGCCCGGCCGCGATCCAGCGCCACGCTCCAGGCCCCGTCGCCGTCCTGCTCCACGGACAGCCGCGCGCCGCGATCGAAGACCAGAAAGATGTCCCTTCCGAGCCGCAGCCCGAGCTCATCCTCCGGCCGGAGATCGATCTCGGCGCCGCGGTCGAGCGTCCAGCGGCCCCGCTCCCTGCGGACGGCGCCGAGCGCGGACTCGCCCGAGGCCCGGCTGACGAGCAGCTCGCGCTCCCCGGCCGGAATCTCGATCCGCCTCTCGGGCGCTGTAACATAGGGCGCGGGCCGCGAGGGCCAGAGCCAGAAGAGCAGCCCGGCCAGGCCCGCCGCCCCCAGGGCCGGCGCCCAGAGCCACGCGATCCGCATACCATGGGCGCCCGGCGAGGCCTGCCCGCCAGGCAGGCGGCTCGCCACCTCGGCCCGATCCCAGGCCGGAAGCGGCGCCGCGGCAGCCCGCTGCAGGCGCGCCCGGACCTCCTCCATGGACCGCAGCTCGGCCCGGCAGGCGGGGCAATCGGCCAGGTGGGACTCGAAGGCCCGCTGCTCGGAGGAGTCGAGGCGGCCGTCGAGAAGGAGCTGGACCCGCCCTAGCTGGACGCAGTCTCGGGGGAGTTCCTTTCCTCTCGCCACGGGTAGCTCCTCTGGAAGGCCTTTCGAGCGTGGTGCAGCCGGGTCCAGACGGTCTTCTCCGGGATATCCAGCTGCGCAGCGATTTCCTTGCCGCTCAGGCCCTCCATCTCGTACAGCACCAGGACGCTGCGGAGCTTGAACGACAGCCCGTCCAGGGTCCGCCAGACCGCCTCGGCCTGCTGGCTGCGCGCCGCCTCGCGCTCGGGGCCGGGATCGTGCTCGACCGGCTCCCGCTGCACGGCCTCCCGCAGGCGGGCAAAGCGAAACCAGCCGCGATGCCGCTTGCGGGCCGTGCGGATGCAGACGGAGTACAGGTAGGTCGAGAAGGCCGCGCTGCCCCGGAAGCGGCGCAGCGATCGCCACAGGCCCAGGTAGACCTCCTGGACCAGATCCTCCAGGTCCGGCTGCGCGCCCGCCAGGCGGTACAATATCCGGTGGACATCCTCGGCCGTGAACTCGAAGAGCTCCTGGAAGGCATCCGCATCTCCCTGCTTGCAGCGCTCGATGAGCTCGGCGGGCACCTGGGTCCGGGTGGAGGCCATGCTGCCCGCATTCTACTGCATCGGTTCCCGGTAGGCCTGGAAACCTTCAGGGGGTCAGACACCTTTACTTAGCACTTGGCATGAATGCCAAGTGCTAAGTAAAGGTGTCTGACCCCTACTCGTGATCCGGGGGGTAGTAATTCGTGTAGAAGGCGGGATCTGCGTGATATTGCAGCTGCTTCTGCCGGTAGGCGGCCAGCTGGGCCCGCAGCCTGGCCGCATCGTCCGGCCGGGCGCCGAGCAGGTTGTGGGTCTCGCCCGGGTCGGATCCGAGGTCGAAGAGCCACTCCGCGCCGGTGTCGTACTCCCGGGTGTACTTCAGGCTGGAGCGGATGATGGTGTCCGTGTGGGCCAGGGCGGTCTGGACCGTCAGGTAGAGGCCTCGCTCTCGAGGCAGCTCTCGGCCGAACAGGGCCCGGCCCTGGTGGGCCGGATGGGGCGGCAGGCCGAGCAGCTCGAGCAGCGTGGGCGCGATGTCCACGTGCTGGCACCAGCGCTCGTCCGGCCCGGGATCGACCAGGCCCGGCGCGCAGACGAGCAGGGGCACCCGGACCACCTCCTCGTTGGGCAGGTTGGCGTGCACCGCGTGGCCGTGCTCGAAGAAGGCCTGGCCGTGGTCGCCGCTCAGCACGATGATCGTCCGGTCCGCCAATCGGAGCGCCTCGAGCCGGTCTACGAGCCGCCCGAGCAGGTGATCGACGTAGCGCAGGCTGTTGTCGTAGGCGTTCTTCATCAGCTCGGTCTTGTCCCTGGGGTAATGACCGAAGTACATGGAGAAATCGGGCTCGGACGGCTCGAAGGCCCGCGGGAAGCCGGCCGGAATCTTGTAGGGGAAGTGGCTCCGCTGGGGCTTGATGTACAGGAAGAAGGGCTTTTCCGAGACGCGCTCGATCCAGCGGATGGCCGCATCGAAGGTGAAGGGGTCGTCGACGTTGCCCGCCTTGGTCTTCTGCTCCTTGCAGAAGTTGACGAAGTCCGTATCCTCCTCGAAGACCAGCAGGTCCCCGTCGAAGGTGGCGGCGTGGAAGTAGACGTCCAGCGAGCCGGTGGTAAAGAAACGGTTCAGATTGCCCCAGCGCTCGTCCTGCGAGGAGAAGATGGCCGTCCGGTAGCCGAGCGCCTTGAGGATGTCGTAGACGAGCACCCGCGGGTAGCGCAGCTCGTCGTAGTAGTGGTGATTGTCGTCCCGAAGCGGGTAGGCGCCGGACATGGAGCAGGGGTCGGCGTAGTCCGAGTGCGTGCTCTGCGAGTAGGCGTGGGCGAAGACCCGGCAGCGCTCGGCGAGCGCGTCGACCCGCGGCATGACGGAGCGGGTCGCGCCCAGGGCGCGGAGCCGGTCCGCGCGCAGCGACTCCACCAGCACGAGCACCACGTTGTAACCGCGGAGCGCGCTCCGATCGACGCCCTTCAGGTAGGCGTCGAGGCCGATCAGCGGCTCGAGCTCGGAGGCCCGCAGGACGTGCCGCCCGGCCTCTCTGCGGCGCGCCAGCATGCGCAGGCCGTCGCCGACCAGCTTGGCGAAGGGGCCGCTCTTCTCGGCGCGGTGAAAGCGGCGCAGCGAGTCCATGGTCAGCTGGTAGCGGCCGCTCTCGACCGCCTCGCCGGCCCCGCGCCCGGCGTAGGCCCAAAAAGCGATCGGGAAGTAGACGGCCAGGGCCAGCAGGACGCAGGCGCCCGCGCGGGCGACGAGCGAGCGCGCCCGGGCCGGCACCCTCGCGAGCGCCCAGGGAAGCGCGAAGCAGAACAGCGCGGCCACGACCAGCGCCTTGATGATCTCGACGATCATCAGCCCCTCGGACTGATCCTGGGCGCTTCGCACCAGGGTCATCTGGTTGTAGGCCAGGAAGCGCACCCCCTCCTCGCCGATGAAGCGGGCGCCGCCCGAGAAGACCCGCCAGCTCGCGAAGTAGAAGGCGAAGGCCAGGAAGGCGAAGATGGTCAGGGTGGTGTGGCGCAGCGCGTGGGCCGCCATCCGGACCGGACGCGACCGGAGCCTTGCCGCCATCCAGGCCGTCAGCCCGTGCAGGCCCACGAAGGGCGCCAGGCAGACCGCGAGCAGCAGCCAGGCGTAGGCGGCCAGCGCGAGCCTGAACGCGAGCTCGATGTGCGGCTCGGCCCAGAAGGTCACGTGCTCGGCGAGCGCGTGCTGGACCGAGTCGAGGACCAGCAGGATCCCCCACAGGCCGAAGAAGATCGTCAGGTAGCGGTTCGACCACCTGCTCGACGCAGCCAGCGAGTGCAAGACCCGTCCGAACGACATGCCCGCCTCCTCCGCGCTCCGCGCGGCTAGAGGATACCCACGACCAGCCTCAGGCCCGCCTCCAGCGAGACGGCCTGCATGGAAAGCACGGTGCCCTCGGCCTCGCCGTAGCCGTAGGTGTAGCGCTGGCGCCGCAGGAAGACCGACGGCCCGGCGCAGAGCTCCAGGCCGAAGCCCCAGGGCGACCACCAGCGCAGGCCCAGGCGCCCGAAGACCGCGGGGTTGAAGCGCTCGATCGACGTGCTGCTGCCCAGCTCGGGCAGCAGCACGTCCAGGCGCGTCCAGGCGAGCTGGAAGCCCAGCCGGCCGAGGGCCTCGAAAGATCCCCAGCGAAGACGCGCGCCGGTCCACAGCCGGGTGGGCCAGTGGGTGAACAGGCTGTCGACGGCGTCGAGCTCGACCCTCCGTCCCCGCATGCCGGCCAGGCCCACGCCGATCTCCAGCCATTCGAGCGGCGCGTAGGCGAGCTCGCCGCCCAGCCCCAGGCCCCAGCCGCTCCAGGTCGGATGGGAGCTGAACGCGGCCCCGGCCGCCAGCACGAGCCTGTCGCGCCGATCGACGGGCGGCGGGGGGCAGGGCGTTCGCTCGGGGCAGGGCGGGCAGTCGGGGCACGGGGCCGCCTGCGGGCAGGGCGGGCACTGAGGTCCCGGTGCCGGGCCGGGAGCGGTGCGGATCGAGATCCCGGCGACCTGCCCGGACTGCAGCGCGTCCGCCACGGCCAGGCCCACGGCGCGCGCGAGCCCGTCCAGGTCGACCCCTTCCGGGCACAGGATCCGCTCGAGGCGCTCGTCCGAGCCCAGGTCCAGGATCCGGATGCCGATCGAGCGGGCCGCCCGGCAGTCCCCGGGCGGCAGCAGCTCGCCCCAGACCGCCGCCTGGGCCTCGAGCTCGAGCGCCCGCTCCCGCGCGAGCGCCTCGGCCCCGGCCGGGTGGGGGCGACCCGCGGGCTGCTGGGCCTCGACCTCGAGGTCGGAGCCCGGAAGCTCGAGCAGGATCGCCTCGGCCAGCCGGGCCGCAGACGGCAGGGACAGCTCGGGCGGGCAGACGCCGAAGATGGGCAGCACCACCAGCCGCCCCTCGGCCCGCGCCCGGGAGGCGAGCCCGAGGCCCAGCCACAGCACGGGCCAGAAGAAAAGCGCCGATCGAGCTCTCACCCTGCAGGGGGTAGCACGGATCCCGCCCCCTCCGCAAGAAGCCGCTCCCGCTCAGCAAGACTCCAGGAGGAAGCGCCAGGCGGGTAGAACCCGGATCGCTCCCGCCTCGGTGTCGAGCGTCTCTTCCTCGTGGCGCGTGACCACGAGGCCGGCTTCCAGATCCAGCTCCTGCATGGCTTCTTCCAGGGACTGCATCTCCCGCGCCCGGGTCCTGGGCTCGACCAGGCTCTCGCAGACCTGCACCAGGCGCCTGGAGCGATCCGCGAGCTGGACGACGAAGTCCACTTCTCTTCCACTCCGGCTCCTGTAGTAGAAGATCTCCGGCGTGCTGCGCCGCAGGGCGGTGAAGACCAGGTTCTCCAGCAGGTGGCCGGAGTTGACCAGGATGCCCGAGCCCACCGAGGTCGCCAGCGCGTGGTCGATGCAGTAGATCTTCTTGGGGTTGGTGTTGGCGCGGGCCAGGGAGGGATCGAAGATGCGGACGGCGAAGAAGACGTAGGCGTCCTCGAGCCATGCCAGGTAGTCGGCCACCGAGGCCTTGGGCACCTTGTGGCCCAGGGACTTCAGGTAGCCCTGCAGCTTGTTCACGGAGTGCATGGAGGCCAGGTTGTCCACCAGGCGGCCGGCCAGATCCTTGACGGCCCTGGGGTGGGAGATGTCGTGGCGCTCCACCAGATCGCGGAACAACATGGCGTTGAAGTACTCCTGGTGGATCTTGAGCCGCAGCCGCGGGTCGAGCCCCACGACCTCCGGAAAGGCGCCCTCCTCCCAGTAGGCCTCGAAGGCCTTGGTCAACTGGTGGCGCTTGCGGCTGCTTACGGGCTCTTCGTACGCGAGCCCCTTGGCGGTGAGAAACTCCGTGAAGGAGAAGGGGAACAGCTCCCAGCTCAGGGATCGTCCCCTCATCTGGGTGGCGGTCTCTGTAGACAGCATGTGAGCCGAGGAGCCGGCCAGGGAGACCTCGCATCTCTCGGTCCGCAGAAGTCTCGCGATGAATACCTCCCAGCCGGGCACTTCCTGGATCTCGTCGAAGAAACAATAATCAACCTCGCCCAGAGGGCGAGGTATTAGGAAGCCCCCTCCAAAGGGGGCTTGCATGTCTGGAAGGCCCCGCTGGGGCCTCAACTCTCAGTCGTCGAGATCCAGGTGTGCCAGTCCACGTTCCACCCCCTTCCCCACCTTCCC
>JAFGRB010000371.1 GCA_016935365.1 Deltaproteobacteria bacterium | reverse complement strand
CGGGTCGTCCGGGCAGCCGTCGATGCAGTCGGGCGTGCCGTCCGAGTCCGAGTCGGTCTCCGGCATGCCGCAGCCGCAGTCTCCGGGATCGATCTTGTTCGGGTCGCTCGGGCAGCCGTCGATGCAGTCGGGCGTGCCGTCCGAGTCGCTGTCGGAGGTGTCCTCGGGCACGCCGCAGCCGCAGATCCCGGGCTCGGTCTTGTTCGGGTCCAGGTAGCACAGGTCGGTGCAGTCCGGCTCGCCGTCCCCGTCCGTGTCGTCGCTCGACTCGGGCTGGCCGCAGCCGCAGTCTCCGGGCTCGATCTTGTTCGGGTCGTCCGGGCACAGGTCGTTGCAGTCCGGGGTGCCGTCGGAGTCGCTGTCGGTGTCCGGCACACCGCAGCCACACACGCCCGGCTCGGTCTTGTCCGGATCCTCGGGGCAGAGGTCCTCGCAGTCGGGGATCGCCTCGAAGACGCATATGTGATCGCGGCAGTGATCCTCGGTGCAGTCGTCATGATCGTCGCAGTCGCTGTCCTGCTCGCAGTCGCTCACGACAGTCACGCGGAGCACGGCCGTGTCGGAATACTGCTTTCCATCGCTGACCACAAGACCCGCGAGGATGAATCCGACCTCATCCGGCGTCAGCGTGGCCCGTACCTGATCCGCATCTACGAGCGAAGGCGTGCCGGACGCACTGAGCAGGCTCCAGCTGTATGACAGCGCATCCCCATCGAGATCATAGCTCGCGCTTCCATCGAGAATGACCGTTGCACCCACGGTCGTGTAAATATCCAGTCCCACGACTGCCACCGGCGCCCGGTTCTCGATGTGCATGAAGACATCACAGGAGGCCAGGCACAGCATGAGCAAAAGAGGCAATGCAGTCCGACTCATGTCACCACCTCTCGCCGAACGTGACCATTGCGCCCCCGTCCACCGGGAGCAGGCCAAGTGACGGTACCGACTCTGATTCTGATTGCTCTTCTTCGGAAGAGAGGATCCACAGCAGCGTGCCCGTGGCAGCCAGGACAGCGCCCCCGATGTACCCCGCGTACATCACGCCAGCCCACGTCTGGCTTCTCTTCCCGGCCTCGGTGTCTTCGCCGTAGGAGCGGCTGTACTGGTCGCCCGCCTCCTTGGCCTGCCAGGTCGCCACGCCGGCGAGCCCGATGAGCCCCACTCCCGTCCACAGAGCCGTGTGTGCCCAGACCGGGTCGAGCCACGGCCTGGCCTGCTGGGCCAGGCCTTCTCTCGATTCTGTGAGCCGTTCCTTCTCCTGGACCTGTTCTTTCGCCTGAGTCTGCTCCGGCACCTCTGCAATCTCCTCCGTCTCGGGTGCCGGCCTGATCTCGTACTGCTCGCTCCTGTGCCCCGCCCGCACCAGAACACCTCCATGGCCGTTGATCGCCTCGAAGTAGTAGGTGACTCTCTCGACCTTCAAGCCGGGTGGCAGCTTGAAAGCCAGCTCTCCATGCCCGGACGCCGCTCTCTCCAGCATGAGCTCCTGGCCGCCCTCGATCTGGAAGCGCAGGCGGACCGCTGCTACCATGCTCATCGAATCCGACACCAGCGAGATCCTCAGCTCGAAGCCGTCCAACATCTTGCTGGCCTTCGGCTGCGCCGGGGGTTCGTGTACGAGCTTGATGGGCATCGGGACCGCCTTGGAGAAGGGAGCCGCCAGCTTGGGCGATACGTTTTTGGGCATCTCGAACTCGGGGTCGATCGCCAGGAGCTTCCTGAACGTGACCAGGGCCTCGTCAGGCTCGCCCCTCGCTGACAGGCACAGTCCCTTGATCATGTATGCCTGCACCAGATCCCCTGGCTCGCTCTTCGAGGACACGAGCACCCGCTCGGCTATCGCCTGGGCCTGCGCATACTTCATTCGGTTGAACAGATCCTGGGCATCCTGCAGATCACCGGCAGCTGCAGTCGCCGAATGGATGAGGATCCCAACGATTACCCACCATCGCACTGGTTCGCTCCCTGTATGATGTCTTCTGAAAACCTAGCACGGCGCCCGGATCTCGGCAAACAGAGATGTCGAGCGCATGCCGCCGAGCACCGGGCCGCTGCGTTTCATTTTCCCCGGATGAGGGATACTATGGACGGGCATGCGGAGCGGGAGCCCCAAGAGGCTGGGCGATTACAGGATCCTGGCCTTGCTAGCCACAGGAGGCATGGCCGAGGTCTACCTCGCACGCCAGAAGGGTATCAAGGGCTTCAAGCGCCTGGCGGTCGTCAAGCGCATCTTGCCTCACCTGGCCCGGGAGAGGCGAGTCGTCGACATGTTCCTGGACGAGGCCCGGATAGCGGCCCAGCTCGGCCACCCGAACATCGTCCACATCTACGATCTGGGCAAGTACAAGGACGACTACTTCATCGCCATGGAGTACCTCGAAGGCGAAAGCCTGGGCTACGTGGTCAGCCAGGCCCGCCAGAACCGCGTGGACCTGCCCGCGAACCTCGCGGCCGGCATCGTCAGGGAGGTGTGCAATGGCCTGGACTACGCGCACAAGTTCCGCGACGAGCGCGGCCGTCCGCTGAACATCGTCCACCGGGACGTCAGCCCCCACAACATCATCGTCCTGTTCAACGGCGCGGTGAAGCTGGTCGACTTCGGCGTGGCCAAGGCAGCTTCCCAGATCCACCAGACCATCACCGGGGCCCTTAAGGGCAAGCCGAGCTACATGTCCCCCGAGCAGCTCACCAGCAAGCCACTCGACGGCCGTTCTGACATCTTCTCACTCGGGATCGTGTTCTGGGAGCTTCTGACCCACAGGCGCCTGTACAAGCGCGACAACGAGGCGGCTACCTTGTATTCCGTCATCAACGAGCCAGTCCCACCGATCCGGGAGATCAAGCCAAAGGTCCCGGAAGAGCTCGAGAGGATCGTGCTCCGCGCCATGCAGAAGGACCCGGACAAGCGATACCAGACAGCCGCCGACATGGCTCTGGACATCAAGAACCACCTCCTGGAGGCCCGGGCGGCAGCGGATGGCCAGGAGATCGCCGTCTTTATGGAACAGGTCCTGTCCGAGAGAGCCCGGACCAAGAAGCGGATTCTGGATGGCATCAAGACCAAGGGCATGACCAGCGCGTCAGTCGGAGTGCTCAAGCCCGCGAGCGAGGAGTCCCTGCCCTCGGACAGTGCGTCCATGGAGACCAACGGGAAGCAACGGCCGGGCGACGCGGCCACGCGGCTGCTCGATGATGCCCGCAATGTGGCGACGATTATCGAAGAGAGGAATGGCTCCGCGCACGCGACCGCGCCGCCGAGGTCCGGCTTGGGGCCGCTCGGGTTCTCCTTGGTGGTGATCTCGCTGCTCCTGGTAATCGGCACGAGCCTCGGGTGGCTTCTGCAGAGTGTTCGCCCGATAGAAGCGGGCTCGACTACCGTCGGTTCGGGTCCGACGGGAGCCCTTCCGCCCTCGGCTCAGCCGCCTGGTAGCGAGCCGACCGAGCCGACGGTCGAGCCGGTAGCCGTGGCCGGGCCCGCGCCCCCTGCCAAGCCAGCACCGAGGGTGGAGCCGAGGAAGGAGCCAACGACCGGGCGGCCGGCAGCCGTGAACGGGCTAGAAAAACCAGGCAAGGGAGACAGAGCCTCCCTTGAAATCCCCTCGGGGAAACGTGGACATGCTTCGCGCTCGCGCGCGAATCACGGGCCAAAGCCGAGGACCGGGCCCACCAGGGTCGCTGCATCGAAGAAGCCGGGGGTGCTCAACCTGAACACGGATCCCTGGAGCGAGATCTATCTCGGCAAGAGAAAGCTGGGCATCACCCCACTGCTCGGCCTTGAGCTCCCTCCGGGCAGGTACATGCTCAGAGCCATCAACCGTGCCCAGGGGATAGAGAAGCGAATACAGGTGGTGATCAAGCCGCTTGAGGTCACAGAGGCGTTCGTGGATCTCAAGCTCGACAAAGCCGGTCACTAGTCTGACCTTGTCCTCGAGGAGTGCCCATGTCCATGCGCCCTGCAATCATCGGAACCTGGTTGGTCGCACTGTGTACGAGCGCGCCTGCACGGGCCCAGACATCCAAGGTGGATGTGCTGCTGCTCTCCAACCAGTACAAGCTATACATGACCGAGGCCGACAAGTCCGTGCGGAAGTTCGTCGGCATCATCGCCAAGGACCGCGGCAGCTGCGACGAGGTCCTGTTCAGCGCCCAGGAGGTGCTCAACCAGTTCAAGGAGGAGAACACGCGGCTCGGCTGGACCATCGAGGAGATTCAGAACCGCATGGACAAGAAGGACGTCAAGCGGGCCGTCCAGAAGTCGTTCAAGGAGCTCGCGCGCAAGTGGGCCCAGATGCAGAGCCGCACACAGCGCAGCGCCCGCCTCATCCGGCGATACAGCCGCAGGTGCCCCAGCCAGGGCCACCGCATGTTCACCCTGCTGGCCGAGCTCCTCAAGGAGATCAGCCACTACTACAACCGCATCCACGAAAAGGATACCGGCAAGCGGATGCGCAGCAGGGACAAGATGCGGCGTGACTCCGACGGCGAGCCCAGGCTCCGGCACGACACCGAGAAAGGGCCCCGCCTCAAGCGCGACGCCGACAAGGAGCCCAAGCTCAAGCGCGACAAGGACTGAACCTCCGCCCTCAGAGCACCAGCAGGCAGAAGAGGTGACCGTCCAGGGACGCGCAGCTCGCCCGACGCTCCTGCCCGTCGATCTGCGCCAGACAGCTTCCGGCCTCGACGCGGATCAGCCTCGTCCGCCTGGACGCCTCGGAGAGCGGCACGTCGAGCGCCTTGGCAGCGGATTCCTTGAGGCACCAGGCGCGAAGTGTCGCAGCGGGGCGGCCGAGCGGGCTGGCGGCGATCCGCGTGCGCTCGTCCGGAGATAGAAAGAGCCGCTCGACCCTCAAGGCGCGCTCGCCCTCGGGCTCGACATCGATGCCCAGGGGACGCGAAGCCGCTGCGGCCACCGCGAAGCGCGCATCATGGGCCGCCGTCGCGAAGCGGGCCGGATGCCCGACGGGAACGGGACATCGCGGACGAATGCCGCCGGCGGCCAGCGTCTCCAGCTCGCGCACCTCCCCGCGCGCGCCCAGAGCGCGCGCCAGGCGCTTGAGCGCGATCCGGCTTCCCAGAAAGGAGCGCTGACGGCGCTCGCCCAAGCTCTCGAGTCGCGCGCGCTCCCGGCCGCTCAAGGCCTGGCCCGCAAAAGGGGTCAGGCTGTCGAGCTCCAGCAGCTCCAGCCCGCCGCAGGCCCGCTCGAGCGTCTCGAGCTTGAGCTCCTCGATGAGCTTCTCGATCGCCTCGACCGCCATTTCCATCTCATACACCTACCCGGCCGGCCCGGGTGCGAGCAGCCGCCCTCGGGCGCGGGCGACAAGTCCAGCCCCACATTTGTCAAGCTGGGCCGAGGTGGAACGTCCCCTTGCCCACCTGCCCGGAGGCGTCAGAGATGCGAAATCGCGCCCGGAGATCCTCACCGAGCGACCGGATCTCGATCTCCACATCCAGCTCGTCGCCGGGCCCCACCACCCGGCGGAAACGGACGTGCCGGATCCGGAGCACGGGCCGGCCCGGCCGTACCCTGCGCAAGATGGACTCCACCGATGCCAGCAGGGCCACGCCGGGTAGAATCGGCCGGGCCGGGAAGTGCCCCTCGAGCCAAGGGCAATCCGCCGGGATCGAGATCTGCGCCCGGACTTGCCGTCCCTCGTCGCGAAGCGCCGAGACCGGCGCCCATCGACTGAACTCGGCGCTCAAGATCGACCTCGTGTGATGCGCACGATGTAGTCCACCACGTCCGAGACGCGCTGGAGCTGGCGGAGCCGGCGCAGCTCTCGCTCATCGATGGCGACCTTCAGGTTCGACTCCACCAGGCCCAGCATGTCCTGCCCGTCGATGCTGTCCAGGTCCAGGTCCTCCGACAGGTGCGCTTCGGACGAGATCCGCTCGGCGTCGACATCGAAGCGCCGGACCAGAACCTCCTTGACGAGTTCGAACGCCTCGCGCCTGTCCACGGAGACTCTCCTCACCAGATGAAGGACGCACCCAGGCCACAGACGAGGTGCTCCGGCGCGTTGAGATCGACACCCAGGTAGGCATCCAGCTGCAGCCGCTCGATCACCCGCCAGCTGAGCCCCCCATTCGCGAAAACGGGAGAATCTTCGGCGTGCATGCGGGATATCGTCGAGTACGCCTCGGCGAACAGCCCGATCGTGTCGGTCAAGGAAAAGCCCCACAAGAGGCTCGCCCAGAAGCTCTCGTCCCGCGCGCTTGCGGTGCCCAGCCCCTCGAAGACGACCGCCAGGTTGCCCGCCAGGCCCAGCCAGTCGAGCAGTCTGACTTCCCAGACGAGCCTGAGCCCGGCGGCCACACCCAGGCTGTCGTAGTCGCTGTTCTTCAGAGGAAACAATCCGAATGGGCTCAGGCCCACCGCGCCCCAGTCGCCCAGCGGATAGACGAACTTCATCCCCACGCACAGCCTGCCGAGATCGGTCTGCTTCGCACCCTCATCCGGAAACTGCCAGGCGATCGACGGAATGCCGATCCTGATCTCCGTCCCCTCGGTCAGCCCATAGCGCAGCATGGGGAAGATCGCCGAGGCCGTCTCGGTCTCCCGGGTGTGGCTGTACTCGAGACCGAACTCGAGCTGCAGGTGCCCCTGGGGCACCGTCGCGCTGGACTCCGAGAAGCTGGGCCGATCGGTGACCAGCGCCAGGGGCTGCTCCTGCGACCTGGCTGGACAGGCCAGAAAGACAAACGCCGCACCGACGAGCACCCCGCTGCCAGAACGCCACACGAACGCACCTCCAGACCCGCAGCCTATCCCAGACCGCGCGGGCGTGTCATCCCCCATCTTCCCGAGGCATCCGCTGTCGCGTTTTACCCCCACCCGTCAGGGGGAGGTTGATTTTCCAATGTGCACAGAGTGTTATCCATCCCTCCCCTGGCGGGAGGGACCGGCCGAAGGCCGAGGGAGGGGGACGCATAGCTTGGTCAATCATCGTGCACCCGCGCTTGTGCACACCTTCGAGACGTGTGAGGATCGCGCTCGCCATGCCCGAGCTGCCCGAGGTGGAGACGATCGTTCGGCGTTTTCGGCCCCGTTTGCTTCGCAAGCGAATCGCGGGCTTCGAGGCGAGCTGGCCGCGGCAGATCTCCCCGTCCGTCGCGCGGGTGCGGCGAGCCGTGTGCGGGCGGCGGATCCTGGAGCTGGCCAGGCGGGGCAAGCTGATCGTCATCCACCTCGACGACGGCAGTGCGCTTCTCTTGCACCTCAAGATGAGCGGCCGGCTGGCCTGGGTCGACCGGAGCGGTGTCCGGCTCCCAGAACCCCACGAGAGAGCCCGGCTTATTATGCAGGGCGGCGAGCGCCTGCTGTTTTGCGATGCGCGCAAGTTCGGGCGCATCCGGCACGTGCGAGACGTCGAGGCAGCCCTGGACGCGCTCGGGCCGGAGCCGCTGTCCGCCGGCTTCGACGCGGCGCGCCTGCTGCGCATGCTCGGCGAGCGACGTCGGCGCATCAAGCCCTTGCTGCTCGATCAGGCCTTTGTGGCCGGGCTGGGCAA
This sequence comes from Deltaproteobacteria bacterium, assembly GCA_016935365.1. Lineage (GTDB taxonomy): Bacteria > Myxococcota > B64-G9 > B64-G9 > B64-G9 > JAFGRB01. Next base: position 67,224 of record JAFGRB010000371.1, on the reverse strand, counting down.
CATCTACACCGACGAGGCGCTCTTCCGGGCCGGCCTGCATCCCCTGCGCCGCGCCTGCGATCTGGATCCGAATGAGGTGCGCCGGCTCCGGCGGGCCATTCGCAGCGTGCTCCGAGATGGCATCCGCCGCTGCGGCACGTCGATCGACTGGATCTACCCCGGAGGCCGCATGCAAGACTACCTCCGGGTTTACGGCCGGGCGGGCGAGCCGTGCCCGCGCTGCGGCACGCCCATCCAGCGGATCATGGCGGGCCAGCGCAGCACGCACCTCTGCCCGAGATGCCAGCCGCCGTGATCATCTCCGCATCCAGAAGGACCGACATCCCCGCGTTTTTAGGCGCCTGGTTCGCAGAGCGCCTGCGGGCGGGCTCGGTGCAGGTGGCCAACCCTTTCAACCCGCGCCAGGTCTCGACCCTCTCTCTGCGGCGCCGAGATGTGTATGCCTTCGTGTTCTGGACCAAGGATCCGGCGCCGTTCTTCGAGCGGCTCGCGATGCTGGACGAAAGGCAGGATCGTTACTACTTCCTGTTCACGCTCAACGCCTATGGCCGGGATCTGGAGCCGGGCCTGCCGGCGCTCGATGCGCGGATCGGTTCGTTCCTGCGCCTGTCCGACCGGCTGGGACCGCAGCGGGTGTGCTGGCGATACGATCCCATCGTGCTGTCGAACCGCACGGATCCGGACTTTCACCGCCGGGCCTTCGAGCGGCTGTGCGCGGCCCTCGAAGGCCATACCCGCCGCGTCATCATCAGCCTGCTCACCTACTATCGCAAGGTGGACCGCAGGCTCCGCGGCCTGGAGCAGCAGGGCGTGCATTTCGAGCGCGACGTCGCCCAGAGCGGCAAGGCGACCGCCTTGCTCGCCGATCTCGCGGCCATGGCCAATGCCCGCGGCGTCCAGATGCAGTCCTGCGCCTCGGAGTGGGACTTCAGCGCTGCGGGCATCCCCGCCGGCGCCTGCATCGACGCGGACCTCATCCGCGCCATCTGGGGCATCGAGCTCGACGGCACCAAGGATCCGGGCCAGCGGCCGCACTGCCTGTGCGCCCGGAGCCGGGACATCGGCACGAACGGCACGTGCGGACACGGCTGCGTGTACTGCTACGCGAATCGATGAGCAGGCAAATGAGAGCCTGCGGGCAGATACTGGCCGCCGGGCGGAAGACATCGTATACTCTGGGCTGCGGAGACCGAGACCGGCCATGGATCCGATCGACTCGAAAGTAGCCAGGGTACTCGTCACCCGACGCCTGATCGACAACGAGCAGTTCCGCGCCGTGCAGGATCACCTGGTCCAGTGGGGTGGGCGTTTCCACCTGATGGTGGTCAAGATGGGCTTCGTGACCGAGGAGCAGGTTGCCGGCATCCTGGCCTCGGTCAGCAACCTGCCGCTGATATCGCTCGCCAAGATGCAGATCGACCCGCTCGCGCTCCAGAAGCTCCCGGCCGAGTTCTGTTCCAAGAACTGCGTCTTTCCCTGCGCCATCCGCGAGGGCGGCACGACGCTCTGGCTGGCCATGGCCGATCCGCTCGACAACGACATCAAGAACGAGGCCCGCATCCTCAGCGGCCTGCGCCTGCTGCGCCCCCTCGTGGGCCGGCCCAGCGAAATCCGCGAGTACATCGAGCGTGAATACGGCAGCGCGCTGACCGAGGTCAATCCCTTCTCCGAGAACGCCATCGATCTGTCTCTGTCCGAGGAGGAGGAGGAAGAGGAGTTCAAGGTGGTCTCGCTGATGTCCGGCAAGACCCTCGTCAAGCATGTGGGCGGCGTCCGGCAGGAGGGCGCGCTCGAGGTCCCGCCCGCCCCGCCACTCCCGTCCGAGATGCCAGAGCCCCCCCTGCCCGCGCGGGACGCATCCCCCGAGATCCCGGCCGAGCTGGATGCGTGGCTGGACCGGCTGATGCGCAACCAGCGCAAGGCCACCACGATCATCACCAACCTCACGAAGATGCTGATCGAAAAGGGCTTTTTCAGCGCGGACGAGTTCGGCCAGCAGATGAAGAAGTAGCGCGGCTCAGGCGAAGTCGATCGTGAACGAGTAGACGTCGTCGTTCAGCCTGCTCTTGACGTCGAAACCGCTCTTGTAGAAAACGGCCTGCATGGCCTTGTTGTCGCGCAGCGTCTCGGCGGTGAAGCCCCGGATGCCGTTTCGGCGCGCGATCGTGGCCAGGTAGCGCAAGAGGAACTTGCCGATCCCGCGCCCCTGCCACTCGTCCCGGACCACGAAGGCCACCTCGGCGCGGTTGGTCTGCGGATCGAGGTAGTAGCGACCGATGGCCACGATCTCGTCTCCATGCGCCTCGGGCACCGTCCCGGCGATCGCCACGTCGTTGCGGTGATCCACGTAGACGAAGTTCTGGATCTGCTTCAGGGGAATCCGCTTCAAGTGCGACATGAAGCGGTAGTACACGGTCTGCTGGCTGAGCGCGTAGAAGAGGTCCTTGAAGCGGGGCTCGTCGGTGGGCAGCATGGGCCGGAAGTTGATCTGGGTCCCGTCGTCGAGCAAGTACGTCGTGCGCATCTCGGGAGGCTCGATGCGCAGCTTGCCTTCCACGTCGGCCATCTCGGGCCGCAGGAGCTTGAACTCGATCGCCCGGTGGAGCAACTCCTCTCTGAAACTGGGATGGGCGATGCCGATCAGGGCCAGGGCGCGTTCGCCGACGCTCTTTCCGTGCAGATAGGCCACCCCGTACTCGGTCACTACGTAGTAGACATCCCCCCGCGTGGTCACCACACCGGCACCGGCGCTCAGCTGGGCCACGATGCGCGAGACCGAGCCGCCCTTGGCCGTCGAGGGCAGTGCGATGATGGCCTTGCCACCCTCGGCCCGCGCGGCACCGCGGTTGAAGTCGACCTGTCCGCCAATGCCCGAGAAGAAGCGCGTGCCCAGCGAGTCGGCGCAGACCTGGCCGGTCAGATCGATCTCCAGAGCCACGTTGATGGCCACCATCTTGTGCTGCTGGGCGATCAGGAACGGGTCGTTGACGTACTCGGTCGGGTGAAAGGCAAAGACCGGATTGTTGTCGATGTAATCGTAGAGGCGACGCGTGCCCGTGCAGAAGCTGGCCACCACCTTGCCGCGATCGATGGACTTCTGCCTGCCGGAGACTACCCCCGACTCGACCATGTCGATGATCGCATCGTTGAGCATCTCGGTGTGGATGCCCAGGTCCTGCTTGTCTCCCAGCTTCTCGAGCACCGCGTGCGGGATCCGCCCGATACCCAGCTCCAGTGTGGAGCCGTCTTCGACCAGCCCGGCGACGTACTCGCCGATCTTCCGGGTCACCTCGTCCGGCTCCGGCGCGGCCGCCTCGAGCAGCGGAGCGTCCACCGGCACCAGGTAGTCCAGATCGTGGACCGACAGGAAGCTGTCGCCGAGGGTGCGGGGCATGCGGGGGTTCACCTGGGCGATGACCAGGGCGGCGTTCTCGGCTGCGCTCTTGACGATGTCGACCGAGATGCCCAGCGAGACCATGCCCCGCTCGTCCGGAGGGCTGACGTGGATCAGGGCGGCGTCGAGCGGGAGTTGCCCGGAGTCGAACAGGCCCGGAATGTCGGACAGAAAGATGGGGGTGTACTGCCCCAGGCCCTCCTGGATGATGTCGCGCACGTTGTCCGAGATGAAGAACGAGTTGACCGAGAAGTACTGCGACAGCTCCTTGTGGGCATACGGCGCATCCCCCATGGTCAAGAGGTGGACCAGCTGGGTATCGGCCAGCTCGTAGGAGCGGGCGGTCAGCGCCCTGACCAGCTCCTGGGGCTGCGCGCAGCCTGTGCCGATGAAGACTCGCTGGCCAGGACGAATATGCGAAACCGCCTCCTCGGCCGTGGTGATCATCTTGCTGTACTTCTCCTGCCAGGCGGGATCGTAGCTCGGCTTGCGACTCATCTGGCTCATGTTCTGCGCCTCGGTTCTCAGGCCAGCAGGATGCGCGCATCGGCCGCCACGGACTCCGTGCCTGTCCGGCCCACGATATAGGGATGGATCTCCAGCTCCAGGATCTGGGGAAAATCGGTCGCCAGCTGGCTGATGAGCTGGAGCCCTGTGGCAATGGCGCCCATGTCCACCCTGTCCCTGGATGCCTCCAGCTGGGCGTAGGAGCGCGTGCTGGCGAGCATCTGCATGGCCTCCTCGAACGTGATCGGCGCGAGGTGGAAGGCGACGTCCTCCATCACCTCCACCGCGATTCCTCCGAGGCCGAACATCAGCATCGGCCCGAACTGCGGGTCCCGGTGCATCCCGATGACGACCTCGCCGCCACCCCGGCACATCTTCTCGACGTAGACACCCTCCACGTGCGCATCGGGCAGCCGGCGCGCGATGCGCAACATGATCAGATCGTAGGCATCGCGAACCATGTCGGGCGTGGTCAGGTCCAGGCGCACGCCCCCGACGGTCGACTTGCGCACGATATCGGCGGAGACGATCTTCATGGCCACCGGGTAGCCGATCCGCTCCGCCGTCTCCACCGCCTCTTCGGGGCTCGCGACGAGCGCTCCCTCGGGGATGTTGAAGCCGTAGGCCTCCAGCAGCTCCTTGGCCTGGAACTCCTCGATGTCCAGACGATTCTGTCTCTGATGTCGGCGGATGATGCGCTCGACCCGGCGCCGGTTGACCCGAAAGCGGGTCACCACCCGCGGGGGCCTTCGCCGCCAGGCCGCGTACTCGCAAAGTGCGCCCAGTGCAGCCACGGCACGCTCGGGCGAGGGATAGTCGGGAACGCCTGCGGCCACCAGCGCCGCGCGTGCGTCGACCACGCTGGTGCCCCCCATGAAGGAGGCCAGGACGGGCTTTTCGCCCGATAGCACCGCCAGCGTGCCGCGCACGATCTCTGCCGCATCGACGAGCACGTGAGGGGTAAAGACCAGCAGCAGCGCATCCACACCCGGGTCGGCCTGGAGCGCATCGGTCGCTGCGGCAAAGCGCTGCGCGTCGGCATCGCCCAGCAAGTCGACCGGGTTGTCGATTCGTGTCTCGGCCGGCAGGACATGCTTCAGGCTGCGGATGGTGGCCTCTTCCAGGCGAGCCATCTTCAGCCCGGCGCGCTCCGCCGCGTCGGCGGCCAGGATACCGGCGCCTCCGGCATTGGTGACCACGCCCACGCGATCGCCCCTGGGCAGGGGCTGCGCGGCAAAGACGCGGGAATAATCGAGCAGTTCATGGTAAGCGTGAGCCTGGATCACGCCCGAGCGCTTGAACGCCGCCCCAAATGCCACTTCCGAAGCGACGCGCTGGCCGGTGTGGGCCAGGACCGCCTGCTCGCCAGCCTCGGTGGCGCCCGCCTTGAGCAGCACCACCGGCTTCGTGGAAGAAAGAGATTCTGCGTGCTTGACGAAGTCCTCCCCGGAGCGGATGCGCTCCAGGTATCCGATCACCACCCGGGTCTGCTCCTCCTGCTTCAGCGCCTCGAACAGATCGCTCTCATCCACATCGCTCCTGTCACCGAGGCCGATCAGGACGGACGCGCCCTGGCCTCGATGGACGAGCCAGTCGATGAGTGCGCTGGCCAGCGCGCTGGAGCGGAAGAGGGCCGATATGCCTCCGGGAACGGGGATCTTCGGCAGATAGGATGCATGGAGGTGGTGGTGGACGTTGATGACCCCGAGGCTGCCGGGTCCGAGGAGCCGCACATGGCCATCCCTGCATCGGCGGAGAATCTCCGAATGCAGCGAGTGGGCTTCGGGGCGGCCCTCCCGGTCGAGCGGCGTCAGCACCACCAGGTGCCCCGGTCGGGCTCGCAGGGCCGCATCCACGGCCTGCTTGAGCCTTGCCGCCGCCGTCGCGACCAGCGCCAGATCCACCCTGTCCGAAGGCCCCAGGCTCTCTCGGCAGGTCCGGCCGCGCAGCTCACGCGGGCCATCGAGGCAGACGAGCTGTACATCTCCTCCGAATCCGCAGTCGAGCAGGTTGTCCGCCACGACGCGACCGAGGCAGCCCTGCTCGAAGGACTCACCGATCACGGCCACGCGTTCCGGAAAGAGCAGGCGCCTCATCTGCGTCGTCCTCCGATCAGCCGCTGTTTTCGTCCTGGCACTCGCCGATGAGGCGCTGGATGACCTCCCGGTCTCCGACCTCCAGATCGCCCAGCCCGCTCGCATCCCCGCTGGCAATCCGCCGAAGGACCGAGCGAAGCACCTTGCCCGTCCGGCTGAAGGGCAGCTGGCTGACGAGTTGGATGCTCTCGGGTACGGCCTCTCGTCCAAATCGGTCTGCGATCTGCGCGCCGATGTGCTTCGCCTCGAGCCGGGCGTCCGGGGCCGGCTGCACGAAAGCCCAGGCACGGCCCGGTCCCCCGGGCGCTTCGTGGCGCACCACGGCCACCTGCTGTACGCCATCCAGCGATGCGATCATGGTCTCCAGCTCTGCCGTGGCCACCGGCGTGCGCGCCTTGGTTCTCGCCACCTTGCCCTCGCCCATGCTCCAGACGCATCCCGCGGGGTCGACGCGGGCATGCAGCCCGATCTGGATGGGCGGCTCGTGCTCCTGCAGCTCGATCGCCAACCCTGGCAGCGGACGCCGCAGCGCTGCCCTCCCTCCGTAGCCGGGTGGGCAGGTCTTGCCTTCCTCGTCGACGATGATGAGACCCACACCCGGTGCCGCCAGTCCGGCCGATGCCGGCTGAACGGAGACGGCCCCCGGCTGGGGCCCCACCAGATATCCCCCGCCCTCGGGCCGGGAGATGGCCTGGACCACGTGGGTGCGGCCCTCGAAGAGATCGCGGGCCTGGCGATACAGACCTGGAGAGACCGCATCTCCCTCCAGCACGATGAGCGCCGGCCCGCGCTGTGCGGATCCCGAGCCATCCATGAGCAGCTTCTCGAGCTCGCCAGCCTGTATCACGACGACCCGCGGAGAAGTCCTGCCGATCGCATCCAGCCATGCGGACAGATCCTGCAGATCGCCGCCCGGCGGAACCACGACCCGCCCCCCGCCCAGCCAGGCCCCGAGGCTGCCCGCCAGAAACGACGCGTGGTGAGAGGCCATCTGCAGCCAGTGCAGGTCCTTCTCGCCCCGACCATCCAGCAGGTACCGATAGCTCGAGAGCGCCTGGACCGCGAAGCCCGCACAGGGCAGCGAGTAGAGCCGGCCTGCAGAGTCCGCCAGCATGAAGGCCGGATGCATGGCGTCGACGGCCTCCGCCGGGGGGGGCTCGCTCCGCAGCGCAGTCCAGTCCGGCGAAAGCGCGAGCCGCGGGCTCGGCAGATCGCCGGGCAGGTGTCCCGCATCGACGACCGAGCGGCTCGTCAGCACGGCCCGACAGCCCGCGGCCTGCGCCCGGCGCGATACCCGGCCCGGATCGGCCCGGTCCGGATCGACGGGGACGCAGATCCAGCCGCGCCAGAGGCAGGCCAGGGAGGCCGGCAAGATCTCCGCACCGCGCGGAAAGGCGATCAGCACGGGCGCGCCGAGCGGGAGCGACCAGGCCGAGAGCATCTCGCACAGCGCCCCCACGCAGCCCAACAGGTCCCCGCGCGTCATCCATTCGCTCGAGCTCCGCACACCGGAGAGCAGGACATCGGCCGGAGCGCCCCGCCCCAGGCAGGTGGCGGCCAGGTTCAGACGGCCGCCGGGAAACCAGCGGGGCGCGCCGCCCGCTCGGGCGGGCATGTCGATCCAGTCGATCTCGCCAGCCATGCGCATCCAGAATGAGTCCGGATCGCTGGCGGCGGCCTCGATGAAGGCCAGGTAGGAGGCCTCGTCATCGAAGCAGGCCCCCCGGCGCAGATCGGGAGGTGGATCGAAACGCCCCGTCCCCAGAAGCCGCTCGATATCGTGCGGAGCCGTCATCTAGGCTCTCCCTCGCCTCTCTTCAGGTTGGCCAGCAGCACCGCCAGCGCGAGCGAGGCCAGCTTGCTGCGCGCGCTGTCGCCACGCGATGTCAAGACGAGAGGTTTCTCCCCACCGATGACCACTCCGGCCGTGCTGGCTCCAGACGTGATCGTGAAGGCCTTGTAGATGGCGTTGCCCGCATCGATGTCCGGCACGAGCAGCAGGTCGGCATCCCCCTGGATCTTGCCGGTGTAGCCTTTCTCCCTTGCGGCCAGCGGGGAGAGAGAGAGGTCGACCGACAGCGGTCCCTCGATGATCAGATCATCCCGATCCGCGAATCGCTCTGCGATCGCGCGGCCCTCGACCGACGAGGCCACGGCCCTGGATGGCTTCTCCACGGCCGAGATGACCGCCACCCGCGGGCGCACGAAGCCGAGCAGGTGGAGCACGTCGAGCGCGTTCTGCAGGATCCGGCTCCGGGTCTCCACGTCCGGATAGGGATTGATGGCAGCGTCGGTGATGGCCAGCAGCCTGGCTCTGCCCGGGATCTCGAAGAAGGAGACATGGCTGAGCAGGATCCCGCCCCTGGCGAGCAGACCCCGCTGCTTGAGGACCCCGAGGTAGCCCTTGAGCAAGTCGGCGGTGGTCACGCTGCCCTTCATGACGATGTCGGCCAGCCCGGCCTGGAGCAGCTCGGCCGCGTGCGACACCGGGGCCGTGCAGTCCACGATCAAGACCTGATGGCCGTCGACGGGCACGTCCAGCTCCCAGGCGAGGCGGGAGACCCGGTTGTAGGGGCCGAGCAGCAAAAAGCGAGCCAGCGGACCATGGGGCTGCTCGTTGGCGCTCTTGACCGCGAGCAGGGCCTCCTCGTTGTCCGCTCCCACCAGGGCGATGATGGGCGACGCGCCTTGGCAGGCTGCGCGAACGATCTGCTCCAGGCCCTCCGGCGGGCGAGGATCGTGCTCCGGGGGCGGGCCGAAGATCTCGGCCCTGAGGACTCGCTCCTCTACGTGGCGCCGATCCACCGTGCGCGCTCGCGCGCTCGCGTAGTCCTTGCACGCGGCGGGTTCCGCGCACACGCGCAAGAGCCCCGCGGCCAGGGCTGCGTGCTCCAGGGCGCCGGGTATGCGGACCACGGGTGTTGGCAAGCAGAGGCGGGCGGAGACCCGCTCGCAGAAGCTTCGGTCCCTGGCCAGGCCCCCGGTCAGCAGCACGAGGTCCGGGCTCTTGGGCCCGGCGGCCAGCTGCATGATCGCGGACGCCACCCGGCGGGCGAAGAACTCGGTCACGAGCTCGATCTTCTGCCTCTGCGTCGAGCTGGCTTCTTCGGCGAACTGGAAGAAGGCCTTGAAGTCATTGGTCCCGGCCAGGGCGAGCAGCCCCCCGTGGCTCGTCACATCTCGCCGCAGGTCGTTGAGCGTGTACTGGTGGGACTCCATCATGGCGATGACGCGGTGCAGGGGCAGGGCCCCCGAGCGATTCGCCGAGGGTATCCCGCCGAAGCCCTGGACCACCTGGACCATGCAGCCCTGTTCGTGCCGGGCAGCGGACATCCCGCCTCCCATGTGGCAGGAGACCAGCCGCAGGGCCTCGCGTTGCGTGCCCAGCACCTGCGCGCACAGATCCGTCACGGCGCGGTGGTTGAGGTAGTGGACCGCGACCCCATCGTTGAGTATCCGAGCCGAGCCCGTCAGGCGGCAGACCAGCTCCACCTCGTCGACCGTCACCGGATCCGTGGTGGTCAGAAGGATATCGGGACCGGCCTGCTCGGCGATCCGCACGGCCATCGGCGCGGCCAGGTTGGAGGGATGGAAGTGGGGTGGCCGCTCCAGATCCTCCAACATACTCTCCGAGATGCAGTACGTCCCGCACTCCACCGGAGCCATCAGGCCTCCGCGGGCCGCGATGCCGGCCAGCTCCTGGACGCTCAGACCGCGCCGCTCCAGCCAGTCGAGAACCTGGGCCACGCGGGTCTGCAATCCGTCCTTCGCATCGGGCGCCAGATGGATCTCCTCCTCGGCCAGGAGGATGAGCCCGTCGTATACCGCGACCTTGGTGGACGTGGAACCCGGATTGAGTACCAGCGTGCTCCAGCGCACCTTTCGGACCAGTCCGGAGAGCTCCGGACCGAGCAGCTGTACCAGGACGGGATCTTCTCTCCCCGGCTCGACCGCGCTGATGATGGCCTCGATCTCGGCCGAGAGCGCCCGCCCCAGATCGGCAAGCGGGCCTCGACTCGCCTCGGCCTGCGCCAGGAGCTGCTGCAAGCGGTCCAGGTGCATGTCCATTCCTCTGCCCTGGCAGGATATGCCATCGACAGGCCTGCTTGGCAAGTGTGTATCTCCTGGCCGCGGGCACGCAAACCGCGAATGCTCTGCTGCGACGGGCTATTGACTCAAGCCGGCTGGCGTGGGAAACACGCGGGCGATGGGAGAGCTCGACCCGGCTGCCAGCGCGGCGACCCGACAGGAGATCGGCAAAACCTCTTGGTTCGCCCGACACCGGCATCATCTGGCCGTGTTCGGTATCTCGCTGTGCATCTTCGCCGCCACCAGCGCCGACCGCATGCTGAGGCAGTCCCAGGGCCCGCACTTCGTCTACCAGGCGGACGCCTTCCTGCACGGCATGGCGGAGCTGCGCGTCAAGCCGCCCAACAACAACGACTGGATCCGCTATGAGGGCAAGGACTATGTGTCCTTTCCGCCCGGGCCCGCCGTGCTGATGATGCCGGGCGTGGCGCTGTTCGGATTGTCCTTCAACGATGTGCTCTTCACCCTGATCTTCGCGGCGCTCAACGTCCTGCTCATGCTCTGCGTCCTCGAGATGCTGGTGGCCGAGGGCCTGGCGAGCCTGTCGGCTTCCGAGCGGCTCTGGATGACCGCCCTGTTCGGATTCGGCACCCTCCATTACTGCTGCGCGGTGCTCGGCGAGGTATGGTTCACCGCCCAGATCCTCGGCGTGACCTTCACCCTGAGTTACATCCTGTGCGCGACCCGCGCGCGGCATCCATTGCTGGCGGGCATCTTCCTGGCATTGGCCTTCGACACGCGGGTGAACCTGGCCTTCACCGCGATCTACTTCGGCCTGCAGCTGGTCTTCCCGCTGCGCGACGGACAGCCGGCCGCGGGCCGGCTCTCCCAGCTCGCTGAGAAGCTCGCGCTGTTCTGCTTGCCCATCCTGTGCATGGGCGCCGCCCAGATGGCCTTCAACCACATCCGCTTTCACTCCGTGTTCGAGTTCGGTCACTCCTACCTGGCCGGTCCGGCCGGAACCCGGATCGCAAAGCACGGCCTGTTCGCCTATCACTACCTCGAGTGGAACCTCCGGGCCATGCTGCTCAGACTGCCCGTGCTGCTGGAGGACTTCCCCTACCTGGGCTACAACGCGGACGGCATGAGCATCTTCTTGACCACCCCGGTCTTCGTCCGCCTCTTCTGGCCCCGAGAAAGGCCCTGGCTCTACCCCGTGCTCTGGGCTGCGGCGATCGCCGGCATCCTGCCCCCGCTGTTCTATCAGAACTCGGGTTATGTCCAGTTCGGCTATCGCTTTAGCCTCGACGTCACCCCCTACCTCGTCATGCTGCTCGCGGTGGGCCGGATACCCATGAACCGCTGGACCAAGGGCCTGATCCTGGTCTCGATCGCGGTCAACCTGGCCGGGGCGATCGCCTTCAAGCGCACTGGGCCGATATAAAAAGCCTTGACAGGAACCGAGCCCCAACTAGACTGACATGTCAGTTTAGTCGCCTGATTCCCCACACACAGGATGGGAGATGTCATGCTCGCAACCAGGATTGGAATCGACATCGGTGCGCTGTTCTGCAAGGCGGTCCGCATCGACGAGCGAGGGCAGATCACCGGACGCTTCTACCGGGCCCACCAGGGCGACCCGGGCAAAGCGCTCGAGACGGCCCTGGCCGATCTCGGCGCCTCGGACCGCTCGGCCCTGGGGATGACCGGCTCGGCAGCCGGCCTGTTCGCCGATATCCTGGGCCTGGAGCTTCTGGACATCTCGCGCTGCCAGATCGAGGCCATGCGGTCGTTGTGCCCCGAGGCCCGCCAGATCATCGACATCGGCGGCGGCTCCTCCACGCTGGTGCAGCTGGACTCCGCTGGCCGCTTCCAGGGCTACACGACCAACTCGCTGTGCGCGGCCGGCACCGGCTCCTTCCTCGACGAGCAGGCCCGGCGGCTGGGCATCTCCTTCGAGGACATGGCCGCCTTCGATCACATCGAGGAGCCGCCGACCATCGCCACCCGCTGCACGGTCTTCGCCAAGAGCGACCTGATCCACCGCCAGCAGGAGGGATACTCCAAGGATGCGATGTGGAGCGGGCTGTGCCGGGGCATGACGCGCACGCTGCTGAGCACGCTGCTCAACGGGCGCCCGCTGAACACGCCGGTGGCCATCATCGGCGGGGTGGCGCTGAACCAGGAAGTGATGCGCTGGCTGCGCCATCGCTACCCGTCCCTCGTCCGGATACCCGCCGACCCGCACCTGGCTGCAGCCTACGGAGCCGCCCAGCTCGCCCGGGCGCTCGACCGCAAGATGCCCCGCGCCATCCACGTGAAGCAGGCGCACATCGACTCCGATCTCCACCACGACTGGCCGCTCACCCTGGAGCGCTCTATCTACCCCTCCTTCGAGACTCGGGAGAGCTACGTCGACGACATGGAAAACGAGGTCCGCCTCGTGGCCTGGCCCGAAGGAGCCAGTACCATACGCGGCGTGCTGGGCATCGACATCGGTTCGACCAGCACCAAGCTCGCGCTCGTCGACGAGGCGAACCGGGTCGTGCTGGACATCTATCGCAAGACGGCCGGCGATCCCATCGAGGCCACCAAGTGCTTGTTTCGGGCCATGCTGGCGATCGAGCGCGACAAGAACGTCCGCTTCGACATCCGAGGGGTGGGCACCACCGGCTCGGGCCGCAAGCTGGTGGGAAAGGTCATCGGCGCAGACGCGATCATCAACGAGATCTCGGCCCACGTGGCCGGCGCGGTCCAGACCGATCCCGAGGTGGACACCATCTTCGAGATCGGCGGTCAGGACGCCAAGTACATGCACGTGGTCGACGGCCACATCCGCGACTCCAACATGAACTACGTCTGCGCAGCGGGCACCGGCTCCTTCGTCGAGGAGGTCTCCAGCAAGCTGGGCTACCCGGTGCAGAAAGTCGGCTCGGTCGTGCTGGGCATCCGACCGCCGCGAACCTCGGACCGCTGCACGGTCTTCATGGAGCAGGACGTCGAGAAGATGGTCCAGTCCGGCATGCCCGCCGAGGAGGCGCTGGCGGGCGTGATGGTCTCGGTGGTCAAGAACTACCTCAATCGGGTCGTGGGCAACCGCCACTACAGCCGCGAGAAGATATTCTTCCAGGGCGCGACGGCCCGCAACCCGGCGCTGGTGGCAGCGTTCGAGCGCTTGCTGGGCGTCCAGGTGGTCGTATCGCCTTACTGTCACGTCATGGGCTCCTACGGCGTCGCCATGCTGACCCGCCAGTTGCTCGAGAGCCGGCGGAGCGAAAAAAGTTCCTTTCTCGGGCTGGACTTGGACCGTCGCAAGATCGAGATCCGCTACGAGACCTGCTCCCTCTGCCAGAACAACTGCAAGATCGCCTTTGCGGACATCGAGGGATTGGATGAAAAGCCGTCCTGGGGCTACATGTGCGGCCGCGATCCGGAAGAGACGCGCATGCGGGTCAACCGACACGACAAGCCGCTGAGGACCAGGATGCGTCTCTGGAGACAATCGGGTGGGGGCCTCGAGGTGGACGAGCACGCACCGGTCATCGGCATCCCCCAGGCGCTGACCACATTCAGCTACCTGCCGCTCTGGAGGCGCTTCTTCAACTCGCTCGGCTTCCGGATCCAGCTCTCGGGCCAGACCGACGAGATCGTCAAGGAGATCGCCAACCAGCTCACGGGCGCGGAGTTCTGCTTTCCGGCCAAGGTGGCCATCGGCCACGCCGCTCGCCTGGCCAGCGACGAGGGCGCGGACTTCGTCTTCCTGCCGCACATGGTCTCCGCGAAGCAGAACGAGCACACGACCGCGGCGAAGTTCTGCCCCTATGTCCAGGCCATGCCTTCGTACTGCAAGAGCGCGCTCGCCATGAACGGCCTGCGCACCGCCCATATCCTCTCCCCGGTCATCGACATGCGCCTGCGGCACAGCCGCATGATCGCCCAGCTCGAACGGGATCTCGGCAAGCCGCTGGGTGTGAACCGGAAGCAGATTCGGATCGCCTGGCAGGAAGGGCTACGGGCCCAGCGCGAGTTCGAGCAGGCCTGCAGGGCCGAAGGCCAGAAGATCCTCTCGCAGGCGAGGCAAAAAGGCGAGAAGCTGCTGGTGCTGCTCGGTCGACCCTACAACAGCTTCGACAGCGGCCTGAACCTGGACCTGCCCCACAAGCTCGCCGAGCAGGGCCGCACCGTGCTGCCGCTCGACTTTCTGGACTTCGAGCTCGAGGACCTGGGGGAGCGGTATCGCAATACCTACTGGTCGTATGGACAGAAGATCCTGTCCGCCTGTGAGCGGGTGGCCGCAGATCCCTTGCTGGACGCGGTCTACCTGACCAACTTCAGCTGCGGTCCGGACAGCTTCCTGCAGTCCTTTGCCGAGGAGGTCTTCTCCACCCGCCCATTTCTGGCATTGGAGCTCGACGAACATGGAGCCGATGCGGGCTACATGACCCGCATCGAGGCCTACTTCGACGTGCTGCGCCGTAACCACAGCGAGCCGTCCGTCCGGCCTCGCTTCGTCCCGGAGCCCACGAAGATGCGGGATCGGATCATCTGGATCCCACCTCTGCATCCGGTCAACACACCCTTGTTCGCGGCGGCCTTCCGGCGCCATGGCTACGAGGCCCAGCCGCTTCCGCCGGAAGACAAGGAGACCTTCGAGCTCGGACGCTCGCTGACCCGCGGAAGCGAGTGCCTGCCCACCTGCCTCACGCTGGGTGCCTTCATCAAGGCGGTGAGAGAGAGCGGGCTGCCCCCTCGCCGACACGCCGAGTTCATGCCCACCGCCGAGGGGCCCTGCCGCTTCGGGCAGTACCGCACGCTGCACCGCCAGGCACTGGACAAGATCGGCATGCGTGAAGCCGCCCTCCTGTCCCCCTCTTCCTACAACAGCTACCAGGGCATCGACGAGCCCGTGAGGCGGGATCTGTGGAAGGCCTTGCTGGCGGCCGACTGGCTCTTCAAGGCGACCTGCAAGGTCCGACCGTACGAGGTGACACCCGGCGAGACGAACCGCGTGCTCGAGCAGGAGACCCAGCGACTCGTCGAGGTGCTGGAGGGTCGGGGAGACATTCGCAGGGCGCTCACAGGGTCGATCGAGCGCTTCCGCTCCATCCCTCGCAGGGGAGCGCCCAAGCCGCTGGTGGGTATCGTGGGCGAGATCTACGTGCGCTGCAACACCTTCTCCAACGAGGATGTCGTCGGAGCCATCGAACGCTTCGGCGGGGAGGCCTGGCTGGCCCCTATGGGAGAATGGATCCTCTACACGGCGGTCATGCAGTCGGTCTCCTTCTGGGACCGGAACCGGAATCCCGTTGCCAAGTGGATCGCCGACCTGAAGAACCTCTACGTCTTCCAGCAAGACCGCAAGATGACGGAGGCGGCAGGGCCCTTCCTGGCCGACCGGCGCGAGCCCGACATCCACGACGTGATCGATGCGGGCCGCCGGCTTCTGCCGGTGCAGTTCGAGGGCGAGGCGCTTCTGACCCTGGGTCGGGCCATGAAGTTCGCCGAGCAGGGCGCGGCGCTGGTGGTCAACTGCGCGCCCTTCGGCTGCATGCCCGGTACGCTGACCACGGCCATCTTCCGCAAGCTCGCGCCCGAGCTGAAGATTCCGGTCGTCGGCATGTTCTACGACGGCGAGGGGAAGCAAAACGATCGCCTGTCGGTCTTCTTGAACAACGCGGTCGAACGGGGGGAGCAGCCACGCGAGGAAGCGCGCGAGGCGCGCGGCCAGCCCGAGCTGAGGGCCTGATCGCTCCGAGGCCCTGATTCCTGTCTGTTGCCTTGCGGGCCCGAACGCGCTATACGAGCGCCATGAGCAGAGATCGAGACCCCGAGAGCAGCCTCAGACCCCGCCTGGTCATCGTACTGCTGGTCGCTGTGGATCTGATCTCCCTGGCCGCCTTCTCGGAGACCGCGCGAGGGCTGACCTTCGATCTCGCCGCAAGCACCATCGTGTGGATCCAGATCGCCGCCGATGCGGGGCTGGTCGTCGGGCTGGTCTTTCTCGCGGCTTGGGCGATCGAGATCACGCGCCTGCGCTGCTTCGTCCAGATCGGCTACATGGCGTTTCTGTGGCTTTGCTACGCCATGCTCCGGCCGGTGGGCTCGGAGATGCTCACGCCTGCGGCCGTCGCCGCGCTGTGCCGCGATGGCGCGATCCTCCTTTTGCTGCTCGGCGTCTTCTTCATGCTGCGCGGCCTGGCCGATACGCACAGCGAGGTCGACGATCTGGCTGCCGAGCTCGAACCCCAGCCCGATTCCAGCCCCGAGCCCGATTCCGGCCCCGAGCCCGATTCCGGCCCCGAGCCCGATTCCGGCCCCGAGCCCGATTCCGGCCCCGGGCCCGATTCCAGCTCCGGGCCCGACTCCAGCCTCGGGTCAGGCACCGACGGCGGCAAGACCTCCGCCTGATAGCCGCTCGTCAGGTCACTCTCGCGTACAGCGCGAGCAGCGCGTATGCGAAGCCATGCGGGCTGACCGAGATCCGGGCCTCTTCACGGCGGGGCCGAGCCCAGAGCTCTCGCAGAATCGCAGCCAGCCCCTCCACGTCGCCCCATTCGGCCAGCGGCCCCGGGTGCCACTCCTCCACGCCACCGCTGCGCCAGGCCGCCACCTGCGCACCCAGCTCGAGCGCCTCGAGGCCGGCGATGCCGAACGGCTCCTGCCAGCGGGACGGCATGACGAGGACCCTGCAGCGCCGATATGCATGGGCGAGTCGCTCCCGGTCGAGCCAGCCCGTGACCTCGAAGCCCTCTCGCTCGAGCTCGGCCCTCGCGCTGCCCGTCCCGGCGAAGACCAGCCGCGCGCCGACTTCGCTCTCCCGCCAGGCGGCCACCGCGTCCGCCACACCCTTGGCGGCCACCAGACGACCGGCGAAGAGCACGCCGTCGCGCGGCACCTCCTCTGCATCCACATCGAGCCCATGCACACAAGGCGGGAGGACCTCGATCTGCGCTCCGTCCACTCCGACCGCTTCGAGCTCGCGGCGCATGTAGCGCGAAAGGACGTGCAGGTGAGAGAGCCCGCACGCTGCCCGCAAGCGCCTGCGGGTCAGCGCGAGGATGGAACGGCAATACGCTTCATCGCTGAAGCAGTCCCCGCAATGCTCCCCCATGGGCGCGGAGCAGACCTCGCCGCTCCGCGTCCATTTTCCGCGCCCTGGGCAGAAAAACCGATGGTCCTGCACGGAGAGCACGGCAGGTGTTCCAAGACCGGCGGCCCACTCCAGCACCCAGGGATTGACCACCGCGTGGAGGTGGATCCGATCGGGCGCGAATGCGCGAGCAACGGGATCGATCTCCGCAGCGGCCATCGCTGTGCGGGCATCCAGACCCTCGCATCGCACGAGTGGAAAGCGCCCGCCCGCCGCGCTGCCATCCACGGCTCCCACGGCCAGGCGCTGCTCCACGCCCTCGCGCGCCAGGCTATCCATCGTGGCCAACAGGTACTGATCGGCGCCGCCCCGGGCGCTCCACCGCGGGGCGATATGCAGCACGCGCAGGTCCTTCACGCGGCGCAGTCTACTCCGGCCTCCGCCGGCGTGGTATAACTTTTCGCCGTGGAACCGCTCTACGATCCCGACCTCTACGACCTCGTCCACCGCGGCAGCCCCGGAGACGTGGGCTTCTATCTGGCCGCCTGCCGCGGCACCGGCTCCGTGCTGGAGCTCGGTTGCGGAAGTGGCCGGATGGGTCTCGGGCTGGTCCGGGCTGGACACCGCTTCGTCGGTCTGGACACCCACCCCGGCATGCTGGCGCTGTTCGAGCAGCGCCTTTCGCGGCTTTCGAGCGCCATGTCCGAACGCACCCAGCTCGTGCTCGCAGACATGGCCGGATTCGCTCTCGGCGAGTGCTTCGACAGGATCATCATCCCATACAACGGATTGTACTGTCTGCTGAGCGAGGCGGCCGTGCTCTCCTGCCTGCGCTGTACAAGGGCGCACCTGGCGCCCGGCGGCCGGTTGATCTTCGATGTCTACCGGGTCTTCACGCCCGCGCCCGATCTCGACCTCGAAGAGGAATTCTCCCCGACCTGCACCATCGAGAGCGAGGGCCGGCGCATCGAGGTGCTGGAGCGCTGCGACTGGATTCCAGCGAACCAGATCCTGGTGGCCAGATACCTCTATCGTATTCGGGAGCCCGATGGACGGATGCACGAGCAGGCGTTCTGCATCCCCCAGCGCTATCTCTTTCCCGAACAGCTCGAAGCCCTGCTGCGGAGCGCCGGCCTGAGGGATATCGAGCTCTTGGGCGACTTCGACGGCCGGTCCTTCGACGAACAGAGCGAGACCGTGATCGCGTCCTGCTCGACGTCCGGCAGCTAGCGGATCCCCAGGGCCCGCTTGAGCTTGGTCGTGATCTCGAAGTAGGTCTGGCGGTCGTAGGCCTGGTTGAGGATATGGAAGTCCCTCTTGCCGAGGCCCACGCACCCGAAGCAGTACGTGCAGTCCACGCAGCTCTCGCACATGACCAGATAGGAAGAGCTCGAGCAGTTGACGCTGTCGGTGCAGTAGGCGCAGTTGTGGCACTGCCGGCACTGGACCGAGTGGCTGGAATGGGAGCACTGCTCACAGGTATTGCAGTGGGTGCACTTGTAGCAGTTGCGGCAGTCCTTGCAGAACATGCAGCTGGTGCACTGCCCGCAGCCCGAGCACTCGAACGAGCCGGGGTTGACGGTCGCCGAGGCGAACTCCTTGCGCAAGCGATTCAACTCATGGAGATACTCCTGCTTGTCCATCGGTCCTCCGCTCCGCCATCTGCACCTGTTTCTCGAGATAGCACAGGTCTCTAACGGGTTCCAGTTTCACGTCTTGACCGTGCCGGGCAAGCCCCCTATCTTGAGAAGGAGCCGAAGTCGTCCATTGCGCTGGAAAGGAAGGAGCCGGATGCAAAAAGGCATCAATCGTCGAGACTTTCTCAAGTGGATCGGAGCTGGCACCGCCGCAGCGTCGGTCCCGGCCCTGGGTTGTGCGACCGGAGGCAGCACCGGTCTGCACCGAGCAGCAGGCCGGGAAGCTGGGGCCCACAGCACCTACTTCGACGGCTTCGGGGTGGACGGCGGCCTGATCGGCAAGGTCATCCGCAAGGGCCTGACGCGCGGCGGTGACTTCTGCGACGTCTTCCTTCAGCACAAGATCAGCCACTGGGTCGGCATGGAGGATGCCGCGATCAACCGCGCCTACTCCAACGTCGATCTGGGCGCCGGCATACGCGTGCTCAAAGGGGACGCCACGGGCTTCGCCTACTGTGAGGATCTGACCGAGCAGGCCATGCTGGAGACGGCTGAGACCGCAGCCTCGGTGGCCGATGCGGCCGCACCCGGCATCCGTGCAGCCCCGCTCGCCGCGCGCAAAATAGAAAGCCGCTACACCGTCGAGCTGCCCTGGAGCGAGGTGGGCATCGACAAGAAGCTGCCCTTGATCGAGCGGGCCAACGCGAAGGCGCGCGGCCGGGATCCGCGCATCATCAAGGTGACGATCTTCCTGGCCGATCAGACCTCGCACATCCTGGTGGCCAACTCCGAAGGCCTGCTGGTCGAGGATGAGCAGCCCATGGCCGTGATGTACGTCACCTGCGTGGCGGCCAAGGACAAGCAGATCGAGACCGGATACCAGAGCGTATCGTCTCGAGACGGGCTGCGCTTCTTCAGCCCCGAGGTGCTCGACAAGCTCTCGAACGAGGCGGCCGACTACACCACCAAGCTCTTCGATGCGGTCAGCGCCCCGGTCGGAGAGCTGCCGGTGGTGCTCGCGCCGGGGGTGAGCGGCATCCTGCTGCACGAGGCCATGGGGCACGGCATGGAGGCCGACTTCAACCGCAAGGGCGTCTCCATCTACGCCGACCGGATCGGCAAGCGCGTCGCCCCCGACGAGGTCACGATCTGCGACGACGGGACCTGCGATCGCATGCGCGGCTCTATCAACATCGACGACGAGGGCGCCCCGGCCCAGCGCACCGTCCTGGTCGAGAAGGGGATTCTGCGCTCCTACATGCACGATCGGATCTCGGCCAAGCACTACTCGGTCGCCTCCACCGGCTCCGGGCGCCGCCAGTCGTTCCGCTACCCGCCCGTGCCCCGCATGCGGAACACCTACATGGTCTCCGGGCCGCACGACCCCGCAGAGATCATCGCCTCGGTCGACAAGGGGCTGTATGCCGAGGTCTTCTCCAACGGGCAGGTCCACATCGGCGCAGGCGACTTCACCTTCTACCTCAAGCACGGCCGGCTCATCGAGAAGGGCAAGCTGACCCGGGTGGTCAAGGACGCCAACTTGATCGGCTCCGGGCCCAAGGTGCTGGAGCACGTGGAGATGGTGGGCAACGACATGCTTCTGTTCTCCGGCGGCGGCTCCTGCGGCAAGGACGGCCAGCGTGTACCGGTGGGCTTCGGGCTGCCCACGGTCCGGGTCGGGGCCATCTCCATCGGCGGGAGGGCGTCATGAGCGATCTGCTGGAGATGGCGCGCAAGGTCGCGCACAAGGCCAAGGCGCGCGGGGCGCAGGGCGTGCAGGCCTCGGTCTACCGTTCGCGGGACTCAGAGCTGGAGTGGCGAGATGGCAAGATCGACAGGCTGCGCGAGTCCACCCGTATGGGCGTGGGCGTCACGCTCTACGTGGACGGACGCTACTCGTCCAACTCCACGAGCGATCTGCGCGACTCGGCCATCGAGCACTTCCTGGACGACACCGTGGCCACCACCCGCGTGCTGGCGGCCGATCCCCATCGCAAGCTGCCGGACCCCGCCCGATATGCGAGCCGGTTCCAGGGCGATCTGGAGGTCTTCGACACGGCGTCCATGAGCCCGTCCGAAAGGCGCAAGCTCGCGAGGTCCCTGGAGGAAGCCGCTCGCGCCAACCCGGACGCAGGCGAGATCATCTCGGTGACCTCATCCTGCTCCAACTCGACCAGCGAGAGCGCCATGGTCTGTTCCAACGGCATGGAGGGCCAGCGCCGGCGCTCCACCTTTGCGCTGTTCGCCGAGACCTCGGTCAAGGATGAGGGCGACCGCAAGCCGGAAGGCTGGTGGTACGCGGTCCAGCGGCACAAGGCCGATCTTCCGCCGATCGCCACCATTGGCCAGGAGGCCACGCGCCGGGCGCTGGGCATGCGGGGTGCGAAGCCGGAGAAGAGCGGCCAGTACGCCTGCGCGATCGAGAACGCCGTGGCTGGCCGGCTGCTCGGTGACCTGATCGGGCCGCTGCACGGCCAGGACATCCAGCAGAAGCGCTCCTTCTTGGCCGACCGTCTCGGGCAGGACATCGGCTCTGCGGCTCTGACCATCGTCGACGATCCCCTCCTGCCGCGAGGGCTGTCCTCCAGGACCTATGACGGCGAGGGCATGTCCACGATCAAGCGGCCCATCTTCACGCGCGGCAAGCTCGAAACCTTCTTCCTCGACACCTACTACGCGTCCAAGCTGGGCAAGGAACCCACCACAGCCGGGACGTCCAACCTGGTCTTCGAGGCCGGAGAGCGGGACCTCGACGGCCTGCTCGCCGCCATGGGGACGGGGATTCTGATCACGGGCTTCTCGGGCGGCAACTCCAACCCGGCCACCGGCGACTTTTCGATCGGCATCCGCGGCTACTGGATCGAGAAGGGCCGAAGGGCCCGTCCCCTGGCAGAGATGAACCTGGCCGGCAACCACCTCGAGTTCTGGAAGAAGCTGGCCGAGATGGGCAAGGACGCGTATGTCTACTCCTCCTGGCGTACGCCCAGCATGCGCTTCGAGCCGGTTCAGTTCTCGGGCACCTGAGCATCCGGGCCGACGATGCTTCGATCCGCGCTTGCGTTAGGGCTGATCGCCATCCCGTGCCTCGCCTGGGCCGAAGGCCTAGAGATCGAGATCCGGATCAAGCCGTACTGGCTCGAGCTGCCACCCGCTGGCGCTACCCGCTCTGCGCTTCGATTCAACCGGGCGATCGAAGCGGAGGCCGTCGAGTCCCCCGCCCCGGACATCCCCCAAGGGCTTGCGCGCTCCTTCCGGCTCGAGCGCCACGATTTCCTCCTGGGCGAACCCATCCCGGTGGAGTTCCGGATCGAGGTGCAGGCGGGCAAGTGGACAGAGCACATCGGGGGCAACTACCGCGCCCGCGGCCGGGATGACAACTTCCTCTTCGTGCTGCTGGATGCCGAGGGCAAGGCGGTGTTGGATCCCTACGGAGACCCCGCGTCCCTCGTCTACATGGGCGGTCTGTCCAGCAGCTACGACGTGCGGCCCGGTAAGCCCCGCTCGTACTGGCTCGCGCTTCAGCGCTGGGCGGCCATCGCGCAGCCGGGGCGCTACGAGCTGCACTGCTTCCACGCCCACAGCGGATTCGAGCTGCCTCGCCAGGCCCCTGCCGTCCGGGCCGCGGTGGCGGCCCTGCCCGAGTCCGAGCGTGCGCGCATCCGCGTCGACCGCCACGGCCATCCCTTCGACCGGCGCGATGACAAGCCGGTCCGCGTGCGCGTGATCCACGAGCAGGGCCCCGACTCGCCGGTCTTGAACCACGTGCCCCAGTCGCTCCGCGTGCGCGTCGAGCGCTGGGCTTTCCAGGGACTTACCGACTACGCCAGGCTGGATCTCACGATCCGCCACGGCAGCCCTGCCGAGCGCGCCCGCATGCAGTCCGACTGGAAGAAACGGCTCGCCCGCCGGGCCCGCCACGATTGGCCCAGCTCCCGCATGACCGCGGCCCGCGAGGCGATCGTCTTCGCCCGCCAGGACGACTTCCTGCCCCTGCTCGCGTCCTGGGGGTCCGCGGATCACCCGGAGGTCTGGACCGGGCTCGCCATGCGTCCGAGCCGGGCCGCCTTCGAGATCCTGGCTGCAAAGCCGCGCTGGGAAGTCTTTTCGGCCATGTACTATCTGGCCGAGGGCCACATCCCGAAGGCCATCCCGGTCTGCATCGATGCCCTGACCCATTCGGATCACCAGGTGCGCGCCCAGGCCGAGATGCGCCTCCACGTCTGGACCGGCCAGTCCTTCTTCCGCTCCTGGGGAGACGGCTACGACTGGAAGCGCCCCAGCCTGGCCGAGGGCCGCAAGATGCAGCCCGCCTGGCGAGCGTGGTGGAAGGCGAACCAGGCCACCTTCGTCCCGAGAAGCGGGCGCTGAATTCCAGCAGCTTCACCCTAAAACGACCGCCCTTCGGGCGGCCAGCCCTCAAACAAACGCGGTTTGGAAGCCGCGCTTGTTTTAGGGCTAGTCTTGTTGACCTCGCAAAAAGTCGCTTCGCGACTTCTGCTCGGCGGGGGAGGGATCTTCCCTCCCCCGCCACTTGAAGTGAATTCAAGTGGTTCCACCCCCCTCTTGGCGGCCGGCGCCTGTCAGCGCCGGCCGTTGATGGACTTTTTACGAGTCCATCAGTCTTCGGAGAGGTCCAGGGTGCTGTGGGCCAGGCCGCAGGCGGCCAGGTCTCCCGTCAGGACCGCATCACATGTGCAGGAGCCGGAGTCGAGGATCTGCTGGCAGGCCTCCTCCTCGGCGTCCGACGCGTCCAGGTTGTCGTCGGCTACGCTGACGGCGATCTCGCAGCGCTCCTTCTTGGCCCGGGTGGGCTGGCAATCGCAGACCTTGTTGGCCAGATCTCGGCAGGCGCTGCCGCAGCCCCAGGAGAGCA
This sequence comes from Deltaproteobacteria bacterium, assembly GCA_016935365.1. Lineage (GTDB taxonomy): Bacteria > Myxococcota > B64-G9 > B64-G9 > B64-G9 > JAFGRB01. The sequence goes on along the minus strand of JAFGRB010000371.1, from coordinate 43,598 downwards.
GGCAGGCCAGCGAGCAGATGAGAGGCGTGATCCACTTTAGCATGGCGGCCATGCTAGCCCCGGCGGTCCGGCAAGGCAAGTAACTTCCTGCGCCTGCGAAGGATGCAGGTCACAGCGAGCGGAAGGAGCACGAGCGAGCCCGAAGCCCCGTCCCGGCCCCGTCTGGAAGCCACCTGACAGCCTCCGGCCTGCGGATCTCCCCAGGGGAAGCACTCGCCGATCTGACAGGCCATGCCCTCCCCGCACAGCATGCCGTCCGGCTCGTCCTCATGGAAACAGAAGCTCGCCTCGCACCAGTCCCGGCTGCAAGGATTGTCATCGTCGCAGTCGCTGTCCTGGGCGCAATCGCCCGAGCCGCAGTCCTCGTCGGTGAGATCGTCGCAGTCGTTGTCGATGCCGTCGAAGCAGCGCTCATCCGCGGCCGGGCTCACGGTCGAGTTGCGATCATCGCAGTCGCCGCTCTCGGCGCAGTAGCCGTCCCCGTCCCGATCCGTGCAGCTCGAGCAGCCCTCGTCGGTGAGCTGGTCGCAGTCGTTGTCCACCCCGTCCCCGCATCGCTCCGTGGCACCGGGGTGGTTCTGGCGGTTGCGATCGTCGCAGTCCTCATCGGCGCAGTAGCCGTCCCCATCGAGATCGGTGCAGGTGCAGCCCTCGTCGGTGAGCTGGTCGCAGTCGTTGTCCACACCGTCCCCGCAGATCTCCTCGGCACCCGGATGGACATGCTCATCCCCATCGTCGCAGTCGGCACCTTCGCAGTAGCCGTCTTCATCTCGATCGGTGCAATTGCAGAAGCCGTGCCACGACGACAGCATGATGCAGTCGAATCCGTCCGGGCAGTCGGCCGCTGTCTCGCAGTAGGCGGCACAGCGGCCGTTCGCACCGGAGATCCGAATACAGCCCAGCCCGTCGGCGCAGGGCAGCGGCGCTTCACCGGGCGACACGTTCGGGTTGCAGCTCGTACCCTCGCCGGCCCCATTGCTCGCATAGCAGTAGGCCTCGTGCTCATCCACCGGATGGCAGGCCTGGCCCGTCCCGCAGTCTCCACCCGTGATCTCGCAGGTGGTGAGCCGATCGACGCAGGCGCCCACGCTCAGGCCGTGGAGCACGGGCGTCAGGCAACGCTCGCCCGCCCCGCAGTGCTGGTCCACAAGACAGAGCGGGTAGCAGATCTGTCCGCTGCCTCCCTCGGCGGGATCGAGGTCCAGGCACAGGCTGCCATCCTCACAGGCCAGCGACTCCACGATCGAGGGCTCGCAGGGCTGGCCCTGCGGGATGCCCTGGGTCGGCAGGCACTGGTAGACCCCGTCCTGGAGTGGATAGCAGGCGTTGTTGCGACACGTGCCGCCGGTGATGTCGCAGTTGGTCGGGCTGGAGCCGTTCTGCATGATGTCCTGGATCCAGTCGGAGTAGGCGTCCACCCGGGTGCTCACGCCCACGCCGGTGCAGTAGCTGTCGGAGACGCCCGAGTTGATTCCCACCAGCCGCTCCTGGCCGCCGACGTCCATCAGGGTCGCGCCGCCCGAGTCCCCGAAGCAGGTCATCTGCCCGCCCGAGGCCTCGTAGTCCACCCAGGTTAGCGCCACCGCGCCCATGTAACTTGTCCCGTAGCGCTTGAGCCCGCTGCCGCGCTGGTCGTTCGGGTTGTTGGGGTTGACCCAGTTGACGCCGTAGCCCACCCAGGTGATGGGATCGCCGGTGCTCCCGGCGATGTTGTTGCGGTTGTAGGTCATGGGCGTGGGCGAGGCGCTCTCCGCCAGATAGACCAGCCCGATGTCGTTGATCATGAGATCGGTGTCCCAGCGCGAGTGGATGTAGTAGCGCTGCGCGCTGAACGTGTACTGGCTGGACGGATTGTGGACGTCGGGCCCGGTGTAGAAGCTGACCTGGCTGGCCGGGTAAGTGCCATCGAGGCAATGCGCGGCGGTCAACACCCAGCGCGAGGCGATCAGGGTGCCCGAGCAGAAGTTCTCGAAGTAACCATAGTCGTCCAGGACCAGCGCCCCGATCGAGGGCCAGGCCGAGGTCTCGATCCCGGCGATGACCGGGCTCGCCCTCTCGGCCAGGCCCTCCGTCTCCTTTCCGCAGCTCGCCAGAAGGAGCAGTGCGGCCAGGCCTGCTGTTCGACGGATCATCGGTCTGTCTCCTCTGTCCCTCAGGCCCTTCGCCGGCGAATCCCCCACAGCACGCCGACCAGCGCGAGCCAAAGCGTCGCCGGCGCGCCGCGGCCGGCCGCCACCTGACAGCCGGAGCTCTCCGGATCGGTCCAGGGGAAGCACTCGCCGATCTGGCAGGCCATGCCCTCCCCGCAGATCATACCGTCCGGCTCGTCCTCGTGCGCGCAGATCCCACCGCTGCACGTGTCCCGGGTGCAGGGGTTGCCGTCGTCGCAGTCGCCGTCCGAGACGCACTCGGCGCAGCCCTCGTCCGTCTGGCCGCTGCAGTCGTTGTCCACGCCGTCTCCGCAGATCTCCTGGCCGTCAGGGTGGACGCTCGCGTTGCCATCGTTGCAATCGGCGGGCAGACAGTACCCGTCCCCGTCGCTGTCCGTGCAGGTGCCGCAGCCCTCGTCGGTGCTACCGTCGCAGTCGTTGTCCTTCCCGTCCCCGCAGCGCTCGGTCGCACCCGGGTTGACGCTGGCGTCGATGTCGTTGCAGTCATCTCCCTGGCAATAGCCGTCTCCATCCAGGTCGTAGCAGGTGCCGCAGTTCTCGTCGGTCTGACCATCGCAGTCGTTGTCCATCCCGTCCCCGCAGCGCTCGGTCGCACCCGGGTGGTTGTTCTTGTTCCTGTCGTCGCAGTCCACCCCGGCGCAGTAGCCGTCTCCGTCCAGATCCGTGCAGCCGCAGCCCTCGTCGGTGCTCCCGTCGCAGTCATTGTCCTTGTTGTCGCCGCAGAGCTCCGTCGCCCCCGGGTGGGTGTTCCGATCGCCGTCGTCGCAGTCCTCTTCAGCGCAGTAGCCGTCCCCGTCTTGATCCGTGCACCCGCAGCTCTCATCGGTCTGGCCGTCGCAGTCGTTGTCCCTGCCGTCACCGCAGATCTCGGTCGCCCCCGGGTGGGTGTTGCGATCGCGATCGTCGCAGTCCACATCCGCGCAGTAGCCGTCCCCGTCCAGGTCCGTGCATGTGCAATCCTCGTCGGTCAAGTTATCGCAGTCGTTGTCCTTGTTGTCTCCGCACAGCTCGGTCGCGCCCGGGTGGGTGTTCCGGTCGTTGTCGTCGCAGTCGTCGTAGGCGCACCAGTTGTCGTTGTCGTCGTCGACGCAGCTGCAGTAGCCGAGGTCCTCCTCGCCCTGAAAGATGCTGCACTCGTACTGCGAAGGGCAGTCTGCATCGCGCTGGCAGAAGTCATAGCAGTTGCCCGACGTGCCCGAGCCCAGACAGACCAGGCCGTCGCCGCAGGGAAGCGGATCGACCTGGCTCGGGTTGCAGGCAGCGCCGAGACCCGCGCCGGCGCTCGGGAAGCAGTAGAACTCGCCGCTGGTGGTCGGGTAGCAGGCCGAGCCCGCATCGCAGTCGCCGCCGCTGATGCGGCAGGTCTCGGGCTCGGGCAGGCAGATGCCGATGTCGTCGATGTCCTCGAAGATGGGCAAGGTGCACATCTCGTCCTGCTCGCAGACCGAGTCGTCCACGCAGAACTGGTAGCAGACCTCGCCGTAGCCACCGCTCGCCTCCGGGATGTCGATGCATATGCCGCCGTCCGCGCAGGCCACCGAGGATTCCTGGCCCTCCTCGTCGCAGGCCTGGCCGATGCGAATGCCGTCCGAGGGCACGCAGGCCAGCTCGTCCACGTCGACCGGGTAGCAGGCCTGGTTGCCGCAGTCCCCGCCGGTGATGTCGCATTCGGTGGTCCCGCCGCCCTCTATCTCGTCGTGGATCCAGCTGCTGTAGGCGTCCACCCGGGTGTCCACACCGCTCTGGACGCAGTACTGGTCGCCCGCGGAGATGACGCCCACCACGCGCTCGACCGAGGCGATGGTCATCAGGGTGGCGCCGCCCGAGTCCCCGGAGCAGGGCATCTGGCCGCCGTCGACCGGGTAGGTGAACTGGTAGTAGTAGAGCTCGCCGATGTATCCGGTTCCGTAGCGCTTGATGCCGCTGCCGGTCTGGTTGTAGCCATTGTTGACCCCGTAGCCCACCCAGGTGATCTGGTTGTGGACGTAGTTCTGGAGGTTATAGTCGTTGTAGGGGATGGGGGTCGCGGTGCCAGAGGGCACCGGGCTGCTCAGGTGGATCAGGCCGATGTCGTTGTTCTCCCAGTCGCCGTGGAGGTGGAAGGACTCGGCCTGGAAAGCCACCCCGCCGGACTCGCTCCGGGCGTCGGGCCCGATGTAGAAGCTCGTCTGATAGTCCTCGATCCCGGTGGTATCGGGGTCCAGGCAGTGGCCGGCGGTCAGCACCCACTCGCTGTCGACCAGGGTCCCGGAGCAGAACTGCTGCCAGTAGCTCCCGTAGTCCAGCACCAGTGCCCCGACAGCAGGCCAGTCGCTGGTCTGCCAGCCGCCCACGATGGGCTGCGATACGTGGACCGGCTTGCCCGGCAGGTCGCCCGGGGCGCATGAGATAAAGGCCAGCAGGGTGCAGGCCAGAAAGACCACCCAGATTCCGCGAAGCGTCTTCATGTCCTTCTCCTGTTCCAGCCCCCTCGAATCCTGGGCGCAGTCTAGCATAGCTGTCTGTTTTTTTCATTCACCTCGCCCCCGCCCCGTGCCACAATCCAGATCACGAGACGACAGGTCGAGTGGAGTCATCCATGACGGATGTGAGGCAGGAGCTGGACCGGGCGCGAGAGCTGCTGCTGGATCTGACCCTCCGCAATCGCTTGCTCAACTTCCGCCCCACCCGCCGGACCACGGTGCCCATCTGCGACGAGCTCCCATCGGCCGTCTTCCAGTCGCTGGTCCAGCAGGAGCGGAGCTTTGCCTTCCTGTCCGCGGAGGAGAGGCCGGAGCGCGCCCGGGCCGAAGAGGCGGACGCCAGAGGGCAGCCGCCGATCGAGACCGCCCTGGGCGAAAACGAGCTTCCGAAGCATCACCGCGACCGCTTCCTCCAGACCCCGTTGGACGCCAAGAACCTCCAGACCAACCTGCTCAGAACCCAGCGAGCGGCCCGCGACGCGCTGGAGGAGAAGGGCGTCAACCTCCTGCACCTGGCGGTGGGCTTTCTGGAGTGGCGCCGGCCAGACAGGCCCGATCACCCTCTCAAGGCCCCGCTGATCCTCGTACCGGCGGAGCTCTCGCGCAGCTCGGCCAGGCGGCGGTTCCAGCTACAGGCCCTGCCCGACGATCCGCTGCTCAACCCCTGCCTGGCCGCCATGCTCGGGAAGGACCACGGCATCCGGCTCCCCGAAGAGCCAGAGGACTGGGAGGCATTCGATCTGGCCGCCCGCTGCGCGGCCATCTCCGAGCTCATCTCGGACCAGGACGGCTGGCGGGTGACCGACGAGATGGCGCTCGGTTTGTTCTCCTTCACCAAGTACTTGATGTACCTGGATTTAGATCCGGAGCGCTGGAGCTCCGCCGGGCTCGATCTCTGCGCCCATCCCCTGCTGCGCACGCTGTGCAGCGGCGAGCCCGCCGGGCCGCTCGACGGGCTGCCCGCACCCGACAGCGTCGAGCCGGCCGACTGCTTCCAGGTCATGAACGCCGATGCCAGCCAGCAGGTAGCCATCGCGGCCGCCAAGCACGGCAAGAGCTTCGTCATCGAAGGTCCCCCCGGCACCGGCAAGTCGCAGACCATCGCCAACATGATCGCGGAGTGCCTGGGCGCCGATATGCGGGTGCTCTTCGTCTCCCAGAAGCTGGCCGCGCTGCAGGTGGTCAAGCGCCGGCTGGACCGGGTGGGGCTGGGCGACTTCTGCCTCGAGCTCCACTCCACCAAGGCAAACCGCAAGGCCACGCTGGCGGAGATCGGCCGGGTGCTCGAGGAGGGGCGCCTGGAGGCCGAGGTGGACGAGGAGACCGGCGAGCGACTGAGCCAGCTCCGCAGGCAGCTGAACGGCTACGCAAGTGCCCTGCACTCGCCGATAGAACCTCTTGGACTGAGCCCATACGAGGCGATCGGCCGCATGCTCGCCCTGGCGGACTGCCCGGACATCTTCTGCGAGCTGCCTGGAAGCCGGGACTGGAGCGCGGGAAGGCTCCGAGAGCTCATCGAGCTGGCCGCAAGCCTCGGCCGCCGCTGCGAGGCGGTCTCGCCCGTCGAGCAGCATCTCTGGCGGCACTCCGGCCTGGGAGAGATCGGCCCGGGCACGCTCCAGGCCGCCAGGGAAGGGCTGGAGGCGCTGAACGAGCTGACGGCCGCGGTCCGCAATGCGGCCTCCGGGCTCGCGAAGCAGCTCGAGGCCCCCATGCCGCAAGGCCCTGAAGAGTCACGCCAAACGCTCCAGGCCGCCGAGCACCTGGCGGTCTCGGTGGGCGTGCCGGCGTCCCTGCTCGAGAGCACCTGCTGGGACGACTACACGGTCGAGCGCAAGGAGCTCGTCGAGAGCCTCGAGAAGCTCGACGCGCTCCGCAGCTGGCTGATCGGACGTTACGATCCGGAGGAGGCCAAGAGTGTAGACTGGCAGTCCATCTACAAGCGGGGCCGCCGCACCTGGCACAGCGTGTTCCGTTTCTTTCGGCCAAGCTACTGGGCCGATCGCCGCCAGCTCAAGCAGGCCCGCCTCCGAGATCACCAGCCTGTGCCGAGCCAGGCCCTCGAGGACCTGAAGCAGCTGGCCACGTACAGGACCCTTCTGGCCGACATCAAGGCCCTGGACGAGGAGGGCCGCCGGGCCTTCGGCGTCTACTGGCGCGGGAGTCGCACCGATCCTCGGTCCATCTCGAGGCTGGCCGACTGGCTGCACACCGCTCGCCGCCTGCTCACCTCCGGCAGAATCGGCCCCAGGGGGATCGCGCTCTGCTTCGAAGGCGCCGATCGCAAGACGATCAAGCAGGCCGTGGCGCAGTTCCAGGACCTGACGGGCCGGTGGCAGGCCGCCCGAGAGAGGCTGGTGGAGATCCTGCAGCTCGATTCGGCCGGCCTGCCGGCTCAAGAGGCCGGCTTCGCCGAATGGAGCGAGCGTTTGAGCGAGCTGCAGGCGGGACAGGAGAAGCTCCACGACTGGATCGCCTTCCAGCATGCTCTGCAGGAGTGCCGCAGCGGGCCGCTTTCTCAGTTCGCCGACAAGTCCCGCAGCAAGACGCTGGCGTTCGATCTCTACGGCCCGGCCCTCGAGAAGCAAGCGCTGCGGCTGTTCGTCGAGACCGCCCTGAGCGAGAAGCCGGAGCTCAGCTCCTTCAACGCTCGGGACCACGAGGCCGCCCGGGCGGAGTTCGCCCGTCTCGACCGCGAGTGGACCCGCCAGACCTCGGCCCGCCTGCATGCCAAGCTGTCTGCGAACCGGCCGGTGACCGCCTTCGGCGTCGCGGCCAGCTCCAAGCTCGGGCTTCTGCAGGGCGAGATCGCCCGCAAGCGCGGCGGGCGATCCATCCGGCGCCTGCTCGCCGATGCGGGCGAGGTCGTCCAGCGGCTCAAGCCCTGCATGATGATGAGCCCTCTGTCGGTGTCCCAGTTTCTCGCCCCCGGCAAGGTAGACTTCGATCTGGTCATCTTCGACGAGGCGAGCCAGGTCGAACCGGCCGATGCCCTCGGCGCCATCGCCCGCGCGGGCCAGCTGGTCCTGGTGGGCGACACGCGTCAGCTGCCACCGACCGGCTTCTTCCGCTCAGCCGGCGGCGAGGACGATCCGGACGACGAGCAAGACGCGCAGGGCGCTGCAGGCATCGAGGACATGGAGAGCATCCTCGACCGCGGTGGCATGGTGCTCGCCAGGACACGACTCCGGTGGCACTACCGCTCGCGCCACGATTCGCTGATCTCTTACTCCAACAAGGAGTTCTATGAGAAGCAGCTGGTGGTCTTCCCGGCCTGTCAGGCGCGCGAGGGCGTGCTGGGTCTCCAGGTGGCCTACGAGCCCGCAGACTGGTATCAGCCGGGCCGCGGCACGAACCCGAGCCAGGCCGAGCGGATCGGCCGCTGGGTCTTCGAGCAGGCTCGCGCCCACCCCGAAAAGAGCATCGGGGTGGGCACCTTCAGCCAGGCCCAGCAGCAGGCCGTCCTGGACGAGATCGAACGCCTGAGGCGCGAGGACGACTCCCTGGAGACCTTCTTCTCGCAGGAGCGAGAAGAGCCCTTCTTCGTCAAGAACCTGGAGACCATCCAGGGCGACGAGCGGGACGTGATCGCGCTCAGCGTCGGTTACGGAAAGCCCGCGGCCGACGAGAAGCTGTCGATGAACTTCGGCCCCCTGAACCAGGACGGCGGCTGGCGGCGACTCAACGTCCTCATCACCCGGGCGCGTGAGCGCTGCGTGGTCTTCAGCTCCATCCGGCCGGAGGACTTCCGGCTCGACGCCTCGGGTGCGCGCGGCGTGGTGGCCCTGCACGGCTTTCTCCGGTACGCATTCGGGCTGGAAGAGGACGGAGACGCCCAGGGCCAAGAAGCGCAGGGGACGGATTTCGAGCACTTCGTCTTCCGCTCGCTGCGCAAGGCCGGGCTGGATGTCGAGCGCCGGCTCGGAGACCGGGATTCCTTCTACCTGGACCTGGCCGTGCGCGACACAGAGCAGACCGGGCTCTACCGCCTGGGCATCGCCACGGACGGGATGGCCTACGCCCGCGCACAGACCGCCCGCGATCGGGAGCGGGGCTGGGAGGATGCCCTGCGACGGCTGGGCTGGCGGCTTCACCGGATTTGGAGCCCCGACTGGTACCGGATGCCATCCATGAACGAGAAGGATCTGATCGAGATCGCCGCGTCCCCACCCGAGCAGGAATCCCAGCCGCAGGACGCCCAGGATGATTCATCTCGCCTGCACAAGGCCGAGGCGCGGCTAGAGCAGTACGGCTTCCAGCCCTATGTGGTCTTCCAGCACGAGCGCCAGCAGCAGGCGACGCGTTTCCATAGCCAGTCCGCTGGCGAGCTATCGCGCCTGTTGGCTGCCATCGTCAAGGTCGAGGGCCCCATCCAAGTCGACGAAGCCATCCGGCGGGCTGCAGAAGGATTCGGGATCGATCGGGTCTACACCAAGGTCCGCTCGTTCGGCCGTAAGGCCGTGGCCCGAGGGCTCCAGGCCGGGCTCTTCGCGCAGCGGGGCGACTTCCTGTGGCCCAAGGACATGACCGTCCCTCCCGTGCGCCGGCGCGACGATGAGCTGCTCCGCGAGGCCTCCTTGATCTGTCCCCAGGAGCTGGGGCAGGCCGCGGTCACCTTGCTGCAACTCCAGTTCGGCATGTCGCGAGCAGACCTCATCCAGCAGACGGCCCAAGCGCTCGGATTCGGGGCCGCCGGGCGCGCCATCGGCGCCGCCATCGAGCTCGCCATCGAGACCGAGATCGAGCGGGGTCGGATCGAGCAGGAAGGCGAGCTGCTCTCCCCGCCCGAGCCCCAGACTCCCGTACCCCATCTGCCGGCCAAGCCGGGTGTCTGCCCCCGCTGCGAGCGCAAGGTCAAGGAAGGGGCCAAGTTCTGCCCCCACTGCGGCTACAAGCTCGAGCGGCCCACCTGCCCGGAGTGCCGCTGCAGCATCGCGCCGAACGCCAAGTTCTGTCCCCACTGCGGCTATAAGCTTCGCACGCAGGGCTGAGCGCGCTCAGGCGTCGAGGAAGTCCCGCGCGTAGCGCTCGAGAAGCTCGACCCCGTACGATAGACACCGCTCGTCCACGTCGAAGCGCGGATGGTGATGGGGAAAGGCCTGTACATGCGGATCGCCGCACCCCAGTAGGAGCATGGCGCCCGGCACGCGTGCGAGCAGCAGCCCGAAGTCCTCTCCGACCATCAACGGCTCGAAGCCCTCGGTGCAGCGCAGCCCCTCGATGGCCTCCACGATCCGCCGGGCCCGCTCTGCGGCCTGTGCGTCGTTACGCGTCGGTGGAATCGACTCGAGCGCTTCGAGCTCCGGCTCGACTCGCATGGCCGTCGAGATATTCCTGAGCAGGTCCTGCAGACCCCGGACGAGACCATCCCGCGCCTCGGAGGTGAAGCTACGCAGAGTACCGGAGAGCTCGGCCTGGGCCGGGATGACGTTGGATGCCGTCCCGGCCTGGAATCGGCAGATGCTGCACACCGCCCGGTCCCCGGGACGCATGCGCCTGGATACCAGGGTCTGGGCGGCCATGACCAGCGAGGCCGCCGCCAGGATGGGATCGACCCCCTGCTCTGGCCTGGCGGCGTGAGAGGCCCGACCGCAGATTCGGATGCGAAAAGAGTCCACGCCGGCCATGACCGGCCCGGTCACGACGCCCACCTGACCTAGCGGCAGCGGGCTCCAAACATGCAGGGCCAGCGCGCCGTCGACCGCGTCGAGCACGCCGTCTCGAATCAGCGCCTGGGCTCCTTCTCCACGCTCCTCGGCCGGCTGGAACACGATCCTCACTCGGCCCCGGGACGGAGGCCGGTCCGCGAGCCTGGCTGCCACTCCCACGAGCATGGCCATGTGGGCATCGTGGCCACAGGCGTGCATGCGCCCGGGGTGCTGGCTGGCGAATCCCAGCCCGGTCTGCTCATCGATGGGCAGGCCGTCCATGTCGGCCCGCAGCAGCAGCGTCCGACCTTCGGGCCTGCCTATCTCGGCCAGGAGCCCGGTTCCAGCCACCGGCCTTGCCTGGAGCCCCAGCCCTCCGAGCGCATCGGCGAGGATCTCCTGGGTGCGGTGCTCCTCGTGCGCGAGCTCCGGGCAGGCGTGCAGGGCGCGGCGCAGGCGGATCACGGCACCCTCATCCATCGTCGTCCGCCTCTTCCGCTCCGGTCGCCCGCTGCTCGAGCCAATGCCGGATCTCGACGAAGACGAGCTCTGAGGCTGCCCGTGAAAGGAGGATGTCCCCGTGACCGAAGTCCACGTCGTCGCCGCTGTCCACACCGAAGACCCGCAGCTGCTTGTCCTCGATCTGGATCTGCTCGTAGACCGCCGTGACGCTCTTCGGGGGGGCGATCCGGTCCCTGTCGGCCGCCATCAGCAGCAGCGGGACGCGGATCCGAACCAGGCCAGCCGCGTAGTCTTCCCGACCGTCTCGGGAGTCGAAGCGACCGCTTCGAACCCAGCTCAGGAACTGGCGCATGAGCGCCGACGAGCTGCTCTCCACCAGGTTGACCATGGCCCGATGGATATCGCCTCTGTCGACGTTGGCCGGATGGAGCACCGTGGCGGTCATCGGCCCTCGCCCCATGAAAGGCGCGAAGAACCGAGCCAGCGGGCGGAACGGCACAGCCCTGCCGAGGCAGGCCAGCCGCAGAAAAGGCGCAGCCAGCCGCGCGACCCGGGAGCCGTCGAGCCGCGCCGGCGAGCTCACCGTCACCAGGCCGCGCAGCGAGCCGGCTGCGTCCAGATTCCCGGCTCCGCTCGCCAGGCCGTATCCGAGCATCCCGCCCATGCTATGCCCTACCCAAAACAGCTGCTGGCAATCGCTGCGTTGAAGCACCTCGTCCAGCGCGGCCGGCGCGTCGAAGCGCAGGTGGGAGTCGAAATCGAAGTCCCAGCGTCGCCCCGAACGCCAGCGCGGGCGATCGCTCAGGCCCGATCCTCGCAGCTCCAGCACCCAGACGTCGAAGCCCGCCTCGGCCAGGTGCCGGGCCAGGGAGCGATCATCGTCTAGATCGAAGTTGTAGCGATTGGCGCTCAGACCGTGGCACAGCAGGACCGCCTCGCGGAAACGGCGCTTCTGCGGTCGAAATCGGTGGATCGCCAGCCGCCATCCATCGCCCGTGCGGGCAAAATGGACCTCGTCGCCGAAACGACGACGCCTGTAGATGGCTGTCCAGAAGGCTGTGTGGATCCGCAGCAGCACGAGCCCGGCGACAAGCCAGAGGATGATCCAGACGATCGTCACCTCGTTGCCGCCCTCTCTTCCAGCGCCCGCAGCAGCTTGTGGTGGATGCCGCCGAAAGCGCCATTGGACATGATGAGCACCACGCCCTCGGCAAGCGTCCTCGACAGATCGGCCACCACCGCCTCCGGATCCGGCATGAGCATGGCAGGGATGCACTGTTCTCGCAAGGATTCCACAAGCTTCGCCGAGTCGAATCGCTCTCTCTCCGGAATGCCCGAGACGCCGAAGGGCGGCACGATCAGGACCCGATCCGCCCCGTCGAACGATGTGACGTATGCGTCCTGGAAAACAGCCCTCCGGCTCGTATTCGTACGCGGCTCGAAGACCGCCACCAGCTCCTGGTCCGGGTAGCGGCCCCTGGCCGCACGCACGGTCTCGCGCACCTCGGTGGGGTGGTGCGCGAAGTCATCCACGACGCACACCCCGTCGACCTTCCCGCGCTCCTGCATGCGCCTGGCGAGGCCCGCAAAGCCCTGCATGCTCGCGACCGCCTGCTGCGGGCCGACACCCAGGTGGTCCAGTACGGCCAGCGCCGCGAGCGCATTGGCCACGTTGTGGCGTCCGGACATCGGAAGGCGGTGCTCCTTCCCATCGAGCACGAATCGCATACCCTGGCCATCCGGCCGCAGATCGGCCCCGCACCAGTCAGCCCCGGGATCGAGTCCATAGGAAGACACCGCGCAGCGCGCCTTGCCAGCAAGACGCATCACCTCCTCGTCGTCCGCGCAGGCGATGAGCAGACCGTCCTCGGGAAGCATCTCCACGAGCGTCTCGAAGCTCCTCCGATAGGCGTCCATGTCTGGATAGATGTCCGCGTGGTCGTACTCGACCGATGTCAGCACCGCGATCCGCGGGCGGTAGTGGACGAACTTGGGCCGATTGTCGAAGAAAGCCGAGTCGTACTCGTCCCCTTCGATCACGAAGTCCTCTCCCTGTCCGAGGCGGAAAGATCGTTCGAAGTCGAGCAGGACCCCGCCGACAAGGAAAGAGGGGTCCTTCCCGGCAGCGTGCAGGAGGTATGCTATCAGACCGGTCGTGGTCGTCTTTCCGTGCGTGCCGGCCACGACGATCGAGCGCTTGTCGCGGATGAAGATCTCGGCCACGGCTTGAGGAAAGCTCATCACGCGGATCCCCCGCCGCTCAGCGGCCCGGGCCTCGGGGTTCGTGCGTCGGCAGGCATTGCCGACCACCACGAGCTCGGTCCCGGCTGCGATGTGCGCCGGATCGAAACCTCGGATGCGCTCGATGCCCCATTCGCGCAGCTTGTCCGACATGGGCGGGTAGAACGCCTTGTCTGTCCCTCGGACCCGATGGCCCTGCTGCTCGAGCATACCGGCCAGCGAGCCCATCCCCGTACCGCACACGGCCACCAAGTGGACTTTCATGAGCGAAGGCTCCTGCGCAGCGTTCCCGCCTCGAACTCGCTGACGACCGCATCGTGTAGCACGGGTCGAAAGCCTCGGATCGCCTGGTTTTCCCTGCTCGGGTTGATCCGGTTGGTCAACAGTGCGATGATCAGCTCACGGTCCGGATCGATCCACACCGAAGTACCCGTGAAGCCGAGATGCCCCACGGTAGCGGGCCCCATCCGGCCCCCGGCCTGGGAATCGGAGGTCGAAGGCGTATCGAAGCCCAGAGCACGGCTCGAGCCGAGCCCCGAAGAACGCGACCAGAACCGCCGGACCAACCCGCCATCGAAGACCGATTTCCGCCCGCGAGCCGCGTCCAGCCACGCCGCGGCCAGCCGAACCGTGTCGCCGGCGGTCCCGAAAAGACCCGCGTGCCCGCTCACACCGCCCATGACATAGCAGTTCTCGTCATGAACCTCTGCGCACAGCGTTCGCAACCGCCAGGCACACCTCTCCGTGTCTGCGAAGCTGCGTCCCTGGCGCAGTCGACGTGCTTGCCTCGGGCGCTTGAGGTCGACGAAGAAGAGCTGGCGCAAGCCGAGCCGCCTGGCAATGCGCCTGTCGAACAAGCGGTCGAGGGGTGCGCCCGTGCGCCGCTCCACGAACCAGTCCAGCAAGATGAAGCCGAGATCCGAGTACTCGACCCGCACTCCGGGTTTGCTCTGCAGCGGCTCGGCGAGCAGCATGGAACGCAGCGCCGCCTTTCCGCGCTCGGTGGCGATCCACCCGCCTCCGGCCGCAGCAGCCACCTCTTCGAAGTACGGTCTCCAGGTCGCGAGCCCGCTCGTGTGCTGCAGCAGGTGTCCTACGAGAACTCGCCCATACGCGAAGTCTGGAATCGCCTCTGCCACCGGGGTCTCGAGATCGAACTCGCGGCGGCGGATGCAATCCAGGACCACGGATGTCATGGCCAGCACCTTGGTCAATGAGGCCAGATCGTAGACCGTCCGCATCGTGACGCAGGCCGTTGGCCTGTGGACCGAGAGACGCCCGCAGCACGTGCTGTAGAACCCATCATTGCGATGCTGTATGCAGAGCACAGCACCCGGGAACACGCCTTCGCGCACAGCCTGTTCCATCAATCCGACCAGGTAGCCCGATTCCATCTCGATCCGATCAGGCCAACGTTCCGGCCTGCAATCGAAGCCAGCCTCGACCGGCATCCAGACACGCCTCGACACCCAACGGCCATGAGACATTCCGCGTCCCATGCCCGAACGCTGCGCCGGAGACCGACGGCACGTCCAGCTCGCGCACGGCTCGCTCGAGCACGGCCCGCGCGCCGTGACGACCTCCATCGGGCGTGCATCCGACGAGCTGTCCCATCACGACGCCACGCACCGAACGCAATGCACCGCTCTGTTTCAGCTGCTGCCAGGCGCGATCCAGGCGATATGCAGGCTCTCCCACGTCCTCGATCATCAAGATGCGATCATCGAGCTGCGGCATCCACGGCGTACCGATCAGGGATGCCAGCACGGACAGGTTGCCTCCGGCGAGCCAACCAGTCGTCCGCCCCGTCCTCAGCTTGCGCAGCCGTCCCAGAGGGATCCTTTCAAGTGCATGGCCGCAGAGCAGGTCCACCGCCCAGCGTCGCTGGCTGGCCGGAATTCGCGCGAGCTGGGTCACCACTGGCCCATGGATGCACACCACGCCACGATCCGCCAGGCAGCCCAGCAGCCCGGTCAAGTCAGAGAAGCCGATCAGGATCTTGGGATGACGGCTGATCTCGTCCAGGTCCAGCATAGGCAGGATCCGCACCGTGCCGTAACCGCCCCGGATCGACCAGACGGCCCGGCTCTCCTGCTCCAGGAGCGCCCGCTGCAACCTTCGCGCCCGTTTCGCGTCCGGGCCTGCAAGAAAGCCCAGCCGGGCCTCCTCTTCCCGGTCCACCAGGGGCTCGAATCCGAGCGCGCGCAAGATCTCGACCCCGCGACGGAGCTGCCGCCGGTCAAATGGGCTGGCCGGTGCAATCAGGCGGATGCGGTCAGCAGGCCGCAAGGCCGGAGGGAGTCTGGGGCCTGGCATGCGGGCACATCATAGCGACATGCCTCTGCTTCGGCAAGCGCTGTCATCTTCTCAGTGGCGGTCCAGGGACTCCGGGAGGGCGTCCAGGAATTCCCCCACGATCCGGCGATGGGATTCCTCTTCCAGGCTCTTCTGGAGCAAGTGAGAGGCCGCGGCCAGGGCGATCTCCACCGCCTCTGTCCGCACGGCCTGAATGGCCTGCTTGCGCTCCTCGTCGATCTGCCGGCGCGCCTGCTCGACCATCTCGGCAGCCTCGCGCTTGGCGCGCTCACGGGCTTCTGCCGCGAGCTTCTCCGAATCTGTCTTGCTGCGCTTGATCGTCTCGGCCATCTCCCTGCGCTGCTGCTCGAGCGCGGCTTTCTGCTCCTCCATGGCCGCCGTGGCCTCGGCCTGCATCCTCTCGGCCTGCTGGACGGACTCGCGGATCATCTCCTCCCGCTTTCGGACCGCATCCAGGACGGGCCTCCAGACGAACCTGCCCAGGATCACGAGCAGGACGCCGAAGATCAGGAGCGTCCATATGATGAGCCCAGGATCGATCTTCATCAGTCCCATGTCGATCTCCTGGTCCGTTGATCAGGGCTGGTCAGCGGCGCGATCACTTGATGGCCAGAAGGATGCAGACGATCTCGGCAAAAAAGGTCACGCCCTCGATGAGCGCCGCAGCGATCAGCATGGCCGTCCGGATATCCCCACCGGCCGATGGCTGTCTGGAGATGCCGTGCATGGCTCCTTCGGCAAGCCTGCCGATACCGTACGCACCGCCGATGACCGCCATCCCGGCACCGATCCCCGCTCCCAACCAAGCAAGCCCGGTCATTCTGTTTCCTCCTCGTGGTTAGATGCAATCGTCAAGACAAGCTCCAAATCAATGCGTGTCCGCCACCAGCAGGCCGATGAAGACCGAGGTGAGCATGGTGAAGATGTAGGCCTGCAAGAAGGCAACGAAGATCTCCAGGCAGTAGATGAAGACGCCGAAAGCGACCGAGGGCACGACCATGAGCCAGCCCACCAGGAAGATGAGCCCGATCAGGCTCAGGATGACCGCGTGGCCTGCGAGCATGTTGGCGAAGAGCCTGACGCAGAGCGCAAACGGCTTGGCGAAGACGCCCATCAACTCGACCACGACCATCAGCGGAGCGAGCCACCACGGCACACCCGGGGGAACCAGGTGCCTGAAGTAGCCCAGGACCCCCATCTTGCGCATGCCCGCATACTGGATCATCAAGAAAGCGGCGAAGGCGAGCGAGGCGGTGACCGCCAGGTTGCCCGTGGCCGTGGCCCCGTATGGGATCAGGCCGAGCAAGTTGCAAACCAGGATGAAGAAGAAGGTGGTGCACAAGAACGAGGTGTAGCGAAAGGCCTCCCGGGCGGGCATGGTGGCTGCGGCAATCTCGTCTCGGATGAAGAGCACGAACGCCTCTACCAGGTTTCCGATCCCTTTTGGCACCAGCGCGATGCGCCGCCGCACCAGGATCCCCATGATGATGAGTAAAAAAGCCGCCATGAGCATCATGACCACGTTCTGGGTAAGGCCGATCTCCACGTGAATCCCGAGGATGTCGAAGGAGAGAAACGGCCCGGGCAGGTGGATGGCGTGACCGAAGAGCGACGGGGTGTCCTGCAGGTGGTCGGTGATCATGTCGCCGACCTCTCGAGCAGACACATAGGCTTCCTCGAGCGCTTCGAGTTCGGCTTCCCCAGGCATCTCAGCTCTCGCCTTTCAAGGCTTTGGACCGCCTTCCGGCTGCGTTCAGCACCCCGATCTCGAGCCCGAGGAAGACCAGCACACCAGCCGCGAGACCGGCGACGAAGCCGATGCGATCCAGCCAACCGAAGCTCAGCACCAGGACAGCTGCGATCCCCAACAAGCACATCCGCAAGAGCATCCCGCCGAAGACCAGCTTGAAGAAAGCTCGCGGACTCGCGCGAAAGGCGAGTCTGGCCGTCCACCAGGCGCACAGCCCCAGCAGGCCCGCCGCCATCCAGCCTGCGGCCGCTCCCGCCTGCCAGAAGAGGCCCAGGGCCAGCCCACCGAAGACGAGCAAGCCAGCCATGAGCACCAGGCTGCCCATGCCCAGGTGGGCCGTGCTCGCTTCAGGATTCATCGCCCTTGTCTGCCTTTCGCAGCTGCTGGTTTATCGTCTTGAAAAAATGGTAGAATCCAGATCCGATCCCAAGGGCAGAGCCCGC
Organism: Deltaproteobacteria bacterium; assembly: GCA_016935365.1. GTDB lineage: Bacteria > Myxococcota > B64-G9 > B64-G9 > B64-G9 > JAFGRB01. The sequence continues at coordinate 26,105 of JAFGRB010000371.1, read as the reverse complement.
GAGCAAGAGCCAAGGATGGGTCCCGAGTTTCTCATCCAAGCCATACCCCAAGCCCACCCCGATCGCCACACAGGCCGCCAGCATGGCGCCCAGGTTGAGGTAGGGCCCCACCTGACGGAGCGAAGAGGAGAATCTGGGCATATCCACTCCGGCTTCCTCTTCGTTCTCACGGCCTATATATATTTTCTTGACCCGCGAATCAACCTTTTTCACACACGACAGGAAGATCACTCTTTCTCGCCACTCTCCTGCTCGGGGGGCTCCGGCTCTGGAGCCTTGTCCTTCGCCGGCTCGGGGCTCGCAGGGGCCTTCTTCTCGGCACTTGGCTCCTCCTGCGCCTTGCTGGACTCGGTCTGGACCGATTTTTGGGCATTGTTGGCCCTGCCATCATAGGTCCGGCCATCGGTGGCGTAGGATAGTGGCTTGGCTTTTTCGTCCTCCTGTCGAACCCGCTCCCGGATGGCGGAGAGCTGTATCTGGACCAGATCCGGCCTGGGATGCTCCTTCAGCGCGGCCAGGAAGGCTTGCTCGGCCTTGATGTTCTCCGCCTGATCCGCATAGCAGAGCCCGAGCTCGAAGTAGGCTCGCGAACGGATGGCAGCGATGGGATGGCTGTCCAGCAATCGCTGATGGGCCTCGATGGCCTCTGTGCGTTTGCCCTCGAGATAGAAGGCATTGGCGATCAGCAGGCGCGCCTCACCAGCGAACTTACCGTCTGGCCAGCGCTCGAGCAAGAGCCGCGCTTCGGTCCTCGACTGCTCGTAGTCTCGCAGCATCAAGTAGCACTGTGCCACCCGATACTGATAGGCATCGATCCCCTCCTGCTTCGGGTAGTCGTGAACGAGACGCTCGAACTCGGTCGCGGCCGCCCGGAGGTCGTGGATGCGATCCTGGTATATCCCGGCTATCTCGAGCCGGGCCTCGAACGAGAAATCCGCTTCGGGTTGCAGCTTGATGGCCTCTCTCATCCGCTGGATCGCCCGCTGGGGTTGGTTCAGGTAGAGGTGACTTATCCGGCCTGCCTGGAAGAGTGCGCGTGCACGCCATAGGTCCGCATCCGCCAGCTTCGAGCGGTCCAGTCGCCTCGCGAGAGCCAGGAAGTGATCCTCCGCTTCGGTGTATCGATTCGAATACAGCATATCCACACCGCGGTCGAAGTCCTCCTGGACGTTTTCCGAAAGGCAGTCCGAACACAAGACGGCGATCCAAGCGGTCGCGAGCGTGATGCCTATCGCCCGGCCGTGCATGCTACTCATCCAGGCCATTCTCTTCTTCTCGCTCCACGAGCCTCGCGAGACCGACGACCCGCTCGCCTTCCTTCAAGTCGATCAGCCTGACGCCCTGTGTGTCGCGACCCATGAGAGAGATTCCCCTGACCTCGGTGCGGATGACCATGCCTCCCGAAGTGATCATGATCAAGTCGTCATCGGTTGAGACCTGCATGCAGCCCACCACCGGACCGTTTCTCTCGGTCACCCGACAAGTCTTGACGCCCATTCCCCCACGGGCGATCAGCCGGTACTCATCAAGCTCGGTTCTCTTCCCGTAGCCTTTCTCGGTCACCGTGATAATCGTGGCACCGGGATCGATCACCTCCATGGACACGACCCGATCACCGCCCTTGAGCCGGATGCCCCGCACGCCCCGCGCCGTCCTGCCCATCGAGCGCACATCCTGCTCCCTGAACCTCACAGCCATGCCCAAGCGCGATCCGATCAGGAGCTCCTGCTGCCCCTGGGTGAGCCGCGCCGAGATGATCCGGTCCTTCTCGTCCACTCCCATGGCGATGATTCCGGATACGTTGATGTTGGCGTACGCGTCCAGCTGGGTCTTCTTGATGAAACCGCCCTCCGAAACCATCACCAGGAAATGCCCTCGCTGCTCTTCGAAGGACTGGATCGGAACGATGGAAGCGATCTGCTCCTCCGCCTGCATCCGGACGAGGTTGACGATGGGCGTCCCCCTGGCGGCGGGCCCCGCCTCGGGCACCTCGTGCACCTTCAGAGCATATGCCCGTCCCGACTGGGTGATCACGAGGACCGTGGAGTGGGTCGAAGCGATGAAGACATCCTCGACGAAGTCCTCGCTACGGGCTTTCATCCCCGTGCGTCCGCGACCTCCCCTGCGCTGCCGCCTGTAGGCATTCAGCGATGTTCGCTTGACGTACCCGGCATGGCTGACGGTGACGACCTGGTCTTCTTCCTCGATCAAGTCCTCGATGGTCAGCTCGTCCTGGGCGGACATGATATCGGTACGGCGCGCGTCTCCGTAGGCTTGTCCGATCTCCTCGAGCTCCTTCACCACGAGATCCATCAGCTTGCGGACGTCATCCAGGATCTCGGTCAACCGCGCGATCTCGATGAGCAGCTCTTCCAGTTCCTTGGCGATCTTCTCGCGCTCCAGCCCTGTCAGCCTCTGCAGACGCATGTCCAGGATGGCCTGGGCCTGCCTTTCACTGAGCTCGAAACGATCGATGAGTCGATCCCGCGCTGTGGCTGGCTCTTTAGAGGACCGGATGATCTCGATCACCTCGTCGATGTGATCCAGGGCTATCTGTAGCCCTTCCAGGACATGCGCTCTGGCGCGAGCTTGCTCGAGCTCGAACACGCATCGACGCCGAATGACCTCTCGCCGGTGATCCAGATAGTGCTGCAGTGCCTCTTTCAAGTTGAGCACGACGGGCTGCCCGCCCACGATGGCCAACATGATGATGCCGAAGGAGCTCTGCAGGGGCGTGTGCTTGAACAACTGGTTCAACACCACCTGAGAGGTAGCGTCCTTTTTCAGCTCGACGACGATCCGCATTCCATCGCGATCGCTCTCGTCACGTACGTCGGAGACGCTCTGGATCTTCCTCTCGCGAACGAGATTCGCAATCCGTTCGACAAGCCTCGCCTTGTTGACCTGATAGGGGATCTCGGAGATCACGATCGCCGCGCGCTTGGTCTTTGGATTCACGTCGATGGCTGCCCGGCCGCGTACCACCAGGATGCCTCTGCCGGTGTGATAGGCCTGCGAGATTCCCTCCCGTCCACAGATGATCCCGCCGGTCGGGAAATCCGGGCCCGGCACGATCTTCATCAAGTCCTCGATGCCCGTATCCGGATTGCGCGCCAGTGACACACAGGCCTTCACGATCTCCTTCATGTTGTGGGGCGGGATGTTCGTGGCCATCCCGACCGCGATCCCGGTCGAGCCATTGACGAGGAGGTTCGGCAACCTCGACGGAAGGATCGATGGCTCCTGCGCCGCGCCGTCGAAGTTGGGCACGAAGTCGACCGTGTCCTTCTCGATGTCGGCGAGCATCTCCTCGGCCAGCTTCTCCAGCCTGGACTCGGTGTAGCGGTAGGCAGCAGCCGGATCGCCGTCGATGGACCCGAAGTTGCCCTGACCGTCCACGAGCGGGTAGCGCAGGTTCCATTCCTGGGCCAGTCGGACCAGGGTGTCATAGACGGCGGCATCTCCGTGCGGGTGGTACTTCTTGAGCACCTCTCCGACCACACCTGCACACTTGGAGTACTTCCGGTTGTGGAGCAGCCCCTCCGTATACATGGCGTAGAGGATGCGACGGTGCACCGGCTTGAGCCCGTCTCGCACGTCGGGTAGCGCACGGCCAATGATCACGCTCATCGCGTAATCGAGGTAAGACGCGCGCATCTCGTCTTCGATGTTGACTTGATGTGCGCCTAGCTGAGACTGAGAGATATGGGAGTCCATGAGATAGCCGACAGGATTGAATAGCACTTCGAGCAGCGATGTGTCAACGAAAAAACTGGGGCGGGAAACACCTTTTGCCTTTATTTTTCAAAATCTTACAACCGCAGATCCGCCATTGACCCCACTGGGTAACGAGGCTATCATCCCCGCATGCGGTATCTGTATGGAGATCTGAGCGAATTTCCCCACCAGGACAACACGCTGGGTCTCTTGCAGCGATTTCTGGACATGGCGGTGTCCTCCCTGAAGCTACATGCCGCCATCGCCTCGAGCACGGTGTCGATCGACGAGGATCGCGCCTTCGTGGCAGACGCCCTGAGCGAGATAGAGGAGTTCGAGAAGCATGTCGTCAGCAGCATCGAGGCGGCCTCCTCCAGCTATGCGCCTGAGGATGTCGTGGCCGTGCTGGCTGAAGGTGCGATCTCCAACTTCGCCCGCTACATGAAAGAGGGTCGATCCCGTGTCGTCAGCAAGGTGGAGGCTCGCATCAAGGCTACCGAGCAAGAGATCCAGAAATTTCAGGCTCAGATCCAGAAGCACCTGCGCGCCTTCTTCGTGAGCAGCGGCGTTCCGGTCAGCAACAACAGCCTGCGGATCTATCTGCGCCCAGAAGGCGACGGCTACCACGCTGAATCGGAGATCCAGGATGTCATCGGACTGGATTGCAGCTACAAGTTGGACGCAGGCGCCTCCAATTTCTTCTCCGCACCGCGAAAGGTCTCCGACCTGGTTCCCGGACGCTGGGACCTTCCGGTCGGGACCCGGAAGGCCTGGTTGAAGAAGGATCCCGTAGTCGAATGCATGCGCATCGACGACGCGATGATGAGCTACGTTTGCGATGATGAATCATCCGTGCAGATCCAGCTGCTGCGTCGCGGAGGAAGCGGCCAGGAAGGCGTTTTCCTGCTCGGCCCCAAGTCATCCGGACGCTTTCTCGCCTGGCGAATCGATGCGGGTGGAGCGCGACTGCCTGTCGAACCAGATGTGCTGGGCACAGAGCACGACGCCCAACTCACTCAGCTCTTCAAGTCCCTGCAACCCCATCTGGTCCAACTCTACCGTGCCCGCAGCGCGCTGACCGCCGTGCGGATCGAAGGCCAGGAAGTGCTCTCATCGAGACGTCTGCCCGAACTCGTCGAGCGGATGGTTCACTTCCTGGCTCCCACCATCGTCGAGATCCAGATCCGCAGCCCCGCTTCCAGCGAGCTGTGCCTGAAAGTCGAGCACGAAGGTGGCCGCCGAGAGGAGATCTACATACGCAAGTCGGATCTCCTCGAGAAGATCCAGACCTTACCCCCTGCGCTTCGCTGTGTGTTTGCTCCCCTCCACCTGGACGAGACCGGCAACTCGGATGCATCGGGCAGACGACCCTCTTTGCGGGAGCTCGAGGCGACACGCCCGGTGCTCGCCACGCACACGCACCCCCAGGCGACGGAAGAAGAAGACTAGCCCCGGGGCATCAGTATCGGAGCACGGCAGCGGCCCAGGTAAAGCCAGCGCCAAAAGAGACCAGAACGACGAGATCGTCCTTCTTCAGACGCCCTTCTCGCTCCGCATCGTAGAGGGCGAGCGGGATGGAGGCGGCCGTCGTGTTGCCCAGCATCTCGATGTTGCTGTAGAAGCGTTCCGGATCTCTTCCCAGCTGTCGAGCGACGGCCTCGGTGATCCGCTGGTTCGCCTGATGGGGTACGAAGAGCGCGACATCATCCAGGGACAGATCGCTGTGCCCCAGCGCCTCGAGGATGACCTCGGGCATTCTCTGGACCGCTGCGGTGAACACACGGCGGTTTCTCATCTTCGGGAAATGCCGCCCATCGCGGATCATCTCCTCGGTCACCCGCTGCGGGTGAAAACGCGATCCGGGAGCCTCGATCCACAGATCCTCGGCATGACGCCCGTCCGCGTGTAGATGGGTCGAAATCACGCCCCGCGATCCATCTCCCGGGCCGAGCACGACCGCGCCGGCCCCATCTCCGAACAAGCAGGCCACATCACGACCCCGAGTGGAGACATCCAGTCCAGTTGAGTGAATCTCGGCGCCCACGAGCAGAACCCGGCGATACTGTCCGCAGCGGATCCAGGCATCTGCGACACTCAGCCCGTAGATGAAGCCCGAGCACTGATTGCGAATGTCCAGAGCCGGAATCCCGGGCAGGTCCAGCTTGGCCTGAAGAAAGCAGCCGGTTCCCGGGAAGGTGTGATCCGGCGATAAAGTGGCCAGCACGATGCAGTCGATTTCGGAGACCTCGACCCCTGCCCTCTCACAGGCTTCCCTGGCTGCCACCGCAGCCAGGTCGCTGGCACCGCAATCCTCGTCGATCCAACGCCGTTGTCGTATGCCGGTGCGCTCCAGTATCCAATCGGCGTTCGTCTCCATCCACTGCGTAAGGTCCTCGTTTGACACGACTCGCTCTGGAAGACAGTGCCCGACACCCATGAGCACGGTCCTTTTCGGAATGTCGCGTCCGTGATCAGGCATCGTCCTGCCGACTAGATGTCCAGGTTATTGACCTCGAGCGCGTTCTTCTCGATGAACTCTCTTCTCGGCTCGACCTGATCCCCCATCAACATGGTGAAAATCTCGTCGGCCGCGACCGCGTCGTCCACTCTGACCTGAAGCAAGGTGCGGGTATCGGGGTTCATGGTCGTGTCCCAGAGCTGATCCGGGTTCATCTCTCCGAGGCCCTTGTATCGCGTGATCGTCTGGCCCTTCTGACCCGTGGACAGGACATGCGCCAGGATGTCGTCATAGCGCTCCAGCTTCTCTGTGCCGTCCTTCGCGTCGATCTGGAACGGCGCCTTGCCGAACCGTGCGAATCTCTCTCGAAGGGTCCTCAGTTCCTGGAAGTCCGGCCGTTTCAGAAAATCCCTGTCGATGATCGTCTGCCGTCTCACGCCGTTGTGGTGCGTATCGACGACCAGACGAAAACCCGGATACTTCGGGTCTTCCTCCAGGTTTGGATACAAGGGCAGCACCTCGGGATGAAATCGTTCCAGGTAGTCTCCGATGCTCTCGATCTGGGTGATGAGCTGGTTCTTGTCTTCCACCGAGTCGGCACGCATCTCGGTGGACATGATGAGGGCATCGATGAGCCGCCCGTCCTTCTGCTTGTCTATTCTCTCCAGCAACTCTCGGTATCGAAGCAAGTCCTCACACATCTTCTTGAGATCGGATCCGGACAGCGCTTCGCCTCCGTTTCCGCTCGGGATGAGTCGTATCTGCTCTGCACCGTGGTCGAGCAGATGGTCGTGCAACTCGCCTTCGTTCTTGAGGTAGATCTCTTGCTTGCCCTTCTTCACACGGTAGAGAGGCGGCTGGGCGATGTAGAGATGTCCGCGCTCGATGATCTCGCGCATTTGCCGGTAGAAGAAAGTGAGCAGGAGCGTTCGGATGTGGCTCCCGTCCACGTCGGCGTCGGTCATGATGATGACGTGGTGGTACCGAAGCTTCTCCGGATCGTAGTCGTCCTTTCCGATTCCGCATCCGAGCGCCGTGATCATCGTGGCGATCTCGGCTGAAGAGAGGATCTTGTCGAAGCGCGCTTTCTCCACGTTCAGGATCTTGCCCCTCAAGGGGAGGATAGCCTGAAAGCGGCGGTCCCTTCCCTGCTTTGCACTGCCACCAGCGCTGTCACCTTCGACGAGAAAGATCTCGGACCGGATCGGATCCTTCTCCTGGCAGTCGGCCAGCTTGCCCGGGAGGTTGAAGCCCTCCAGCGCGCCCTTTCGGCGAACCATCTCCCGCGCCTTGCGGGCTGCCATACGGGCCCTGGCCGCCTGGATCCCCTTTGCGCATATCGTCTTGGCGACGGTCGGGTTCTGCTCGAGGTAGGAGCTCAGCTGGTCATTGACGATGCTCTTGACGATCCCCTCGACCTCAGAGTTGCCGAGCTTGGTCTTCGTCTGACCCTCGAACTGCGGCTGTCTGAGCTTGACGGAGACCACCGCGACGAGACCCTCGCGGATATCCTCTCCGCTCGGATTCTCCTTCAAGTTCTTGTGGAGGTTGTTCTTCTGGGCGTATGCGTTCAGCGTCCTCGTGAGCGCGGATCGAAAGCCGACCAGGTGAGAGCCGCCCTCGTCCGTGGAGATGTTGTTGGCAAAAGTGAAGACTCGCTCCTGGTAGCCGTCGTTGTACTGCACGGCTACCTCTACTGCCACGTCCTCCAACTCCCCAGCCAGATAGATCACCTGAGGGTGGAGGACGATCTTGTTCTTGTTCAGGTGCTCCACGAAGCTCTTGATGCCGCCCGAATACCTGAACTCGTTCCTCTTTCCGCTGCGCTCATCGAGCAGGATGATGGTGATGTTGCGGTTGAGGAAGCTCAGCTCTCGAAGCCGTTGGCTGAGCACGTCGAAGCTGTACTCGATGGTCTCGAAGATCTCCTCGTCCGCCAGGAAGTTCACCTTGGTGCCGGTCTGGGACGTGTTTCCGACCTCCTCCAGTCGGCTCACGGGCTTGCCGATCTGATACTCCTGCTTCCAGATCTTGCCATCCCGGAAAATCTCCAGAACCAGATTGCTGCTGAGCGCATTGACGACCGACACCCCGACGCCATGAAGTCCCCCAGACACCTTGTACGCGTCTGACTCGAACTTCCCACCTGCATGCAGAGTGGTCATCACCACTTCTGCAGCTGGCTTCTTCTCCGTCTTGTGCTCGTCGACCGGGATGCCGCGACCGTTGTCCTCTACCGTGATCCGGTTGTCAGAGTGGATCGTCACCTTGATGAGGTCACAGTAGCCCGCCAGCGCCTCGTCGATGGAGTTGTCCACGACCTCGAAGACGAGATGGTGGAGCCCTGCCACGGAGGTCGAGCCGACGTACATGGCCGGCCTCTTGCGAACGGCCTCTAAGCCTCCGAGCACCTTGATCTTGTCTGCATCGTAGGTGTCTTTCCGATCGCCGGCCGGAGCCGAAAAACCATCTGTCGCGTTCATGCTTAACTACCTGTCAAAAAAGAAACAATCCGACTTCCGACGACTCGGAAAACCTAGCATGAGCAGGGCTGCAAGTAAAGCAAAAAGAGCGCCCTCATTAGTACGTAACTTACTAATAAAAAAGAATAATCATAGACACTGCCCGCTTCCATTCAGTCGGATCTTGACAAGGCGTCTGCCATGAGAAAGCATGGACGCTTCTGAAATGGAAGACATCACATTCATTCACGGATCGATCATCCTCGAGGACGCCGTCCTGGAGGATGGTGCCGTGGCCGTGCGCCAGGGTGTCATCTTTTGGGTCGGCCCCACAGCCGACTGTAAGGACACGTCCGACAAAACCGTCGATCTCGGTGGATTCTACCTCTCTCCAGGATTCATCGATCTCCACGTCCACGGTGGAGGAGGGATCGACTGCACGGTAGGAGATCCGGAGGCGCTCAAGACAATCTGCCGTACCCACGAGGCGTTCGGCACCACCTCGATGTGCCTGGCGGTCATCTCCTCTCCCATCGAGGTGACGAAGAAGGCCCTCAACGCCATCTATCGGCTTGCCACATCTGGAACGGGTGGTTGCCGATTGCTGGGCGCATACCTCGAAGGGCCTTTCATCAACCCATCGCGTGCCGGGGCACACCATCCCGATTACCTCCTGTACCCCGATCTCGACATCATGAAGAGCCTGGCCGTCTCCGCTGGTGGATGGCTCCGCATCGTCGCCCTGGCCCCTGAGCTACCCGATGCCGACCAGATCATCCAGTGGACTGCCAAGGAGATGGGTCTCGTGGCGGCCATCGCCCACACAGGAGCGACATACGAGCAGGCTCGGAATGCCATCCAGAGCGGTTGTATCCTGGCGACCCATCTGTACAACGGAATGAAGCCATTTCACCACCGAGACCCGAACGCCGCAGGAGCCGTGCTGACCGAAGATGGCATCTTCGCGGAACTGGTCGTCGACGAGCACCACCTCCACCCGGCTGCCGTCAAGATAGCCTACCAGCTGATCGGAATGGACCGGCTCGTGCTGGTCACGGATGCGACTTCCGTGGTCGGATCTGGAGACGGAAAGGGCAAGTTGGGCGACCAGCCGATCCACATCCTGGATGGTTCCGCCCGTCTCGACTCCAACGAGAACATGCTGGCGGGCAGTGCGCTGACCATGATCGACGCCGTACGCGGCATGATCGACATGCTGAAGATACCGCCATACATCGCTGTCCACTGCGCTTCGCTCAATCCAGCACGCGTCCTCAAGATCGACGATCGCCTCGGCAGCATCAAGGTGGGAAAGCATGCCGATCTGCTCGTGCTCGACAGGACCGACATGCGCGTGCTCTACTCCTACGTGAGCGGTCGTCGGATCTTCAAGACACCCTACTGATCCCTCGCATACCCAGGACGAGCACGAGCAGACCGAGCAGAGTGAGACCCGCGCTCCAGGCTGCCGTGACAGGCTGTCTGAGCACCCAGGATCCCAGCAAGAACATACCTCCATAGACAAGCGCCACACCCCCGAGCCACGCGACCAGGCTGTAGAGTACCGAACCCCTGCGCGCCTCGCGCTTCCACGCGCCACCTGGCCGGATCCGTCGATAGAATGCGTCCAGGACCTGCTCCGTCTCGGGCCGTGTGAGGAGTGTGACCGGTAGCCAAACGCAGATGGAGCTTCCCACCACGATGAGCGCCTTGAAGTACAAGGGCAGTTCGAACGGCATCTCGATCGACGTCCATACGAAAGCCAGTCCTCCATGGAAAGGCAAGACCACGGACATGGGGACCAGAGCTTCGATCGGACCTCTGGCGCTCTCGTATATCAGGATGGCGATGGTCATCAGCACGGAGGTGGAAAGGGCCGCAATCTCAGACCATGCGTTGATCCGCCACCAGAACCAGCGCAGGATGAGCACCGCACCGATACCAGCCCCCATGGACCAGACGAATATCCAGGCCGCCGAAATGCTCTTCAGGAAAAACGCCACCAGCGCAGCGATGAGCCCCAGCATCACCATGACGATTCGAGAGACGCGTACGTAGTGTTTCTCGTCAGCTTCTTTTTTCAAAAACCGTCTGTACAGGTCGTTGACCACATACGATGCGCCCCAGTTCAAATGGGTGTCGATTGTGGACATGAAGGCAGCCAGAAACACTGCCACGAATAGACCTCTCAGACCCGCGGGCAGGATCCGGCACATCACCTCTGGATAGGCCTCCCGGTGGCCGATCTCGGGCAAGAGGACGACGGAAACGAGCGCCACCACGACCCACGGCCAGACCCTCAGCACGTAGTGAGCCAGAGCGAACCAGAGCGTGCCGTAGACCGCGTGACGCTCGTCGCGAGCCGACATCATGCGCTGGATGATGTATCCGCCTCCGTCTGCGTTGTGGCTGGACCACCAGAGCACCAGCACGAAGACGGTGAACGTAGCCCATGTCCCTGCCGGTGCGCTGGTGCCGGGAATGAGTTGGAGCAGTTCCGGATGGCTCCCGGACACCTCTCCGACGAGCTTGTCCAGCCCGCCTACTCTGTCGACGGCCAGCACGGCGAAGACGACCGATCCGACCATGGCCACGATGAACTGCACGAGATCGGTGACCACCACCCCCCAGAAGCCGCCGAGCATCGAATAGACGATGGCGACCAGCATGCACACGGCGATGGCAGTCCACATCGGTATGTCGATGAACGAGCTGAGAACCGTGGACATGGCAGCCGTGACCCAACCCATGACGATGAAGTTGTAGAGCGTGGAAAAGTAGCAGGCTTTGAATCCACGCAGAAAAGCGGCCTTCTTGCCCCCGTATCGAAGCTCGATGAGCTCGTTGTCGGTCAGGACACCGGACCTTCTCCAGAGCCTGGAAAACACGATCGCCGCAAGCACATGGCTGATGGCGAGAGCCCACCAGAACCAGTTCTTCCAGATTCCTTCTTCTCGTACCAACTCGGTCACGGCCAGAGGTGTATCGGCTGCAAACGTGGTGGCCACCATGGAGCTTCCGATCAGCCACCACGGAAGGCTTCGATTGGATAGAAAGTAGTCCTGGACGCTGCGACCGGCCCTTCGTGAAAAGAACACTCCGATGCCCAATGAGATGGCGATGTAGGAGCCCACGACGAGCCAGTCCCAGGTGCTCAAAGCTCAACCTCCAATCGGAAGTATGCGCCCGGACTCGATCTGGAACCTGGCAGAAGCATCATCTGCCAGTGCACCCAGGAGATCCAGCTCTGTGCTGGTCACGAGAACCTGGCTTCCGAACTCGGACACGAGTTCGAAGAGCCTCTCTCGCCTCCTTAATTCCAGTTCGCTCGACACGTCGTCGAGGAGGATGACAGGGCTCTCTCCTCCGGAAGAGACGATTTCTTCCACGACCGATAGCATCAAGGCAACAGCCACAGCCCTCTGCTGGCCCTGCGAGGCAAGTCGACGCACCGAGTCGCCGGACAGCAGCACCTCGAAGTCATCGAGTTGAGGTCCGATGCTCGTGGATCCACGCTTCCTGTCCCGCCTCAGCTTGCTTTCCATCTGGCATGCCAGGCTTCGGGTCTCCCCCTCCAAATCAGTCCCTTCTCCCATTCTCCAGCCCGGTTCGAATCGGATCCGTGCCTCCAACCTGCCTTCCGAGATCCGATTCAGTATCGAGGCCACCGAAGATTCCAACCTTTGCAGCAGACGCGAACGGTTCGTGGAAACTCGCGCACCACACGCTGCCAGTGTCTCCGTGAAGCTCTCCAACTCCACATCCGAGGATCGTCCCGAGGCATCCTGGAGCAGCCGATTGCGCGCTCTCAGAGCCGTCTGGAAGTCTCTCACGTCATCCAGGTGAGACGCCTGGAAAAGAAATGCGGCGCGGTCGAGAAAACGCCGTCTGAGAGACGGGGCCCCTTTGACCATCGCGAGGTCGTCCGGTGTGAACGCAACTGCTCTGAGAAGACCAAGATACTCGCCAGCAGAGCGTACTGCCTTGCCTCCCAACCACAGCCTTCGGACCTGCCCATCGATGAAAACCCGAAGACGGATTGGGACCCCTTCCGAGTCGACTCCGGATTCGACCTCTGCATTCTCGCTCCCATGCTGGATGAGATCCCTCAGCCTGGCCGATCGGAACGATCTCAGGGTCGACTGGAAGTAGATGGCTTCGAGGAAGTTCGTCTTGCCCTGTCCGTTTCCACCCACGAACAGGTTGATTCCAGACGATAGCTGAATTGTCTGAGAGACGAGATTCCGAAAATGTCCTACTCTGACGGATCGTACGATCACGTGAGATCAGATTCGCATCGGCATGACCACACAGGTGTAGAGCTCGTCGTCAGCTGGCCTCAAGACACCAGGAGACAGGTCATCTTCGAGTGAGAGGTCGACACGTTCCGAGTCGATGTTGGACAGGGCATCGATGAGATAGCGCGCATTGAAGCCGATCGTGACCTCACCACCGTCGTACTCGATGCCGATCTCCTCCTTCGCCTCTCCGAGATCGGGGTTGGAGGTGGTCACGATGAGCTTTCCGGATGAAAGGATGAACTTGACGCCCAGAGAGCGATCGCTCGAAAGGATGCTGATCCGTCTGAGACTGTCGAGAAACGACTTCCGATCGAGCTGCAGCTTGATCTTCTGCTTGTCAGGTACGACGTGCCGATACTCCGGGAACTGCCCGTCGAGAAGCCTCATGACGACCGTGACCTCGTCCATGCTGAAGACCAGGTTGCTGCCGTCGAGACCCAGCTTGCACTCTCCATCTTCCGACTCGATGAGCCTCTTGATCTCCATCAGCCCTTTTCGAGGGATGATGACGCCATCGCCGAATTCCGTCTTGCTCTCGACAAGATCGCCATCCAGCATCGACAGTCGGTGACCATCCGTGGCCACCATGCGGAAACGGATATCACCGGTCATCTCCAGGAAAGCGCCGTTGAGGTTGTATCGCGTCTCGTCGTTGGAAACGGCGTAGCTGGTCTTGTCGATCATCTCCTTGAGCCGGTCCCTGTCGACCTTGAACAAGCTGGCCTTCGAGATATCTGGAAGGGCCTGGAAGTCCTCCGGTGCCATGCCCAGCATCTTGTACTCGATGTTCTCGCAGTGCACCTCCGTCCAGTTGTTCGGCATCTTCTTCAAGCTGACGAGCCCCTTGGGAAGCGAACGGACGATGTCATAGAGGTGTCTCGCTGGAATGGTGATGCTACCAGCACTGATCACCTCTGCAGCATGCTTGCCGGTCATGCCCACTTCGAGGTCGGTGGCCGTGATGGATATCTTGCCATCGGCAAAGGCTTCGACGAGCACGTTGGAAAGGATCGGCATCGCCGTCTTCTTCTCGACGATGCCTTGGGCTCTGTAGAGACCTTTCGTCAGCTCGGAGGTATGTATGGCGAATTCCATGTCAGGAATCTCCTCTGGGGATTTTTGGAGCTCGATCTGTTTTAGATATGGATCTAATTAGAAGAACAGAAGTCATAGCAGAGGGCTGTGAAAAGCAAGAATTGGCAATAAGCCACAGTAGCAAAAGAAGAAGATGAAAACAAGGGCATGTGGAGAAGCTGTGAGCTGGGTGAGGAAGAAGGGCGAGATCCCGGTCTCCACCGACTTTCCACAGGACTGGACACAGGGTATTCACAGAGATGCTCATAGTCCGAGTTGCCTCTTGATGGCCTCGATGGCCTCGCGGATCGAGAGATCGGTCTCGATGAGTTTCTCGACGTTCCGGATGGCGCTGATGGCTGTGGAATGGTCCTTGTTGAAGCGGTTTCCGATGTCGGGGTAGGTTGAGTTCAGGTAGTTGCGGCAGATGTACATTGCGATCTGACGGGGTCTAGAGATGGAGCGGTGTCTCCGATTGCCCTTGAGTTCTGAAAGCTTGACGTTGAAGAAAGAGCCGACTGCCTTCTGGACGTCCTCGATGTTGAGCGGGGTTGTACAGCCAAGCGTATCCTTGAGCACGTCCCTGGCAAAGTCTAGAGTGATGGGCTTGCCGTACATGGAGGCGAATGCGCCGAGGCGTTTCAGGGATCCCTCGATCTCGCGAACATTCGTCTTGACGGACGATGCGATGTACATCGCTACATCGTCCGGGATGTCGAGCCCTTCGCTCTCGGCCTTCCTTTGAAGAATGGCGATTCGAGTCTCGATCTCCGGCGGTTGGATGTCCGCTATCAGCCCCCACTGAAATCGGGTTCTGAGACGATCCTCGAGTTCGGGTATCTCCTGCGGGTACCGATCGGAGGTGATGATGATCTGGCGATGCGACTCATAGAGGCTGTTGAATGTGTGGAAGAACTCCTCTTGTGTGCGGACTTTTCCGGAGATGAACTGGATGTCGTCGAGCAGCAGGAGGTCGCAGTTGGAGCGATACTTGTCTCTGAAAGAATCCATCCGCGTGGTTCGTATGGAGTTGATGAGCTCGTTGACGAAGGTCTCGGTCGAGGTGTAGAGGACGAGAGTCGAAGGCCTGTCTTGCAGGACCTTGTGTGCGATGGCGTTGAGTAGGTGAGTCTTGCCGAGCCCCGCACCACCGTAGAGGAAGAGCGGGTTGTAGGCCGTGCCTGGATTCTCAGCCACATTGACCGAAGCCGCATAAGCTAGCTGGTTGGATGGACCGACCACGAATTCATCGAAGACGTACCTGGGATTGAGCCCGCTTGCACGGATGGCGTCTTCGACGGTGGTTTGCTTCTCGTCGCTCTGCGTCTCATCGTGAGCCTTGCTGCGCATGGCCTCGAGCTCGGCCATGCGCTCGGGCATGTCCACGATTCGTAGGATGACCCTCAGGTCCATGCCCGTCTGTGAGGCGAACTCCTCTTGGATGATGTCCTTGAGTCCATGATCCTTGATCCAGTCGCGCGTGAAGCTGTCCGGGACGCCCAGGTAGACGGTGGATCCGTCCGACTCGAGGAACTTGATGGACTTGAACCAGATGTTGAAGCTCTTGGTGCTGACCCGTCTTTCGATCGAGTCGAGAACCGCTGGCCAGACATCATTCATGAGATCCACCAGAGATCGGTATCCTTGCCAAGGATGTGCTCTTGCAAGTGAAAAGAGAGCTGGAGGAACACTTTATCCACATTTGTGGAAAAATGAAAAATCACATTTTTATCAATGAAATACATTTTTTTATCCACAGAATTTCTAACTTTGTCCACACGTCCTGGTGCGGGTGAGCTGAAGCGTTAGCAGAGAAAGGGGACCATTTCAAGGAAAAAGTAGCGGCTCATCCATGGAGGTTCTGGGTGCGAGATCGTCTTGGAGAACTCTTTCCTTGACAGCGACTGGAGGCTGTGTTTTGTATGGCCGGCCTCGGACCATTCGGTCCGGAGCGTCGATCGGAAAGGGGTGATCCGCTTTGAAGAGGACGTATCAACCGAGCCGCAGGAAACGCAGGCGGGAGCACGGCTTCCTCGCAAGGATGAGGACCAGCGGTGGCCGGAAAGTCATCAAGCGGCGGCGGCAAAAGGGTCGTTCCCGACTCGCGGTCGAGCTGTCGAGCAACAAGTGAGCCCCAGGAAGAGTCGTTCCCCAAGGGCGCGCGAATCTTGAGACGCCACGAGTTCCTTCGTGTACAGGGGCGTGGGTCCAAGATTCGAACCCGGAGCCTGCTCGTACTGCATCTGAAGAACAAGCTCGGCAACACGAGGCTCGGAATTGCCGTCAGTCGCAAGTACGGAGGCAGCGTGGCGCGAAATCGTATCAAGCGCCTGATACGGGAAGTATTCCGCAAAAATAGATGGCTTTTTCCAGCCTCGGCGGATGTGGTGGTCATCCCGAAACGAGTCCGACACCCCGTTTCATACCAGATCTTGCTCGATGAGCTCGCTCAGGCTGGAAAGAAGAGATGAAGACCCTTCTCGTGATCCTGATCCGGCTCTACCAGCTGCTCCTCTCGCCGCTGTTCGGTCCATGTTGCCGCTTTCATCCAAGCTGCTCGGAGTATGCTGTCGAGAGCATTCAAAGGCACGGCGTTTGGCGAGGTGTATTCCTGTCCGTGAGACGTCTGCTACGCTGTCATCCTTTCCACCCAGGGGGAATCGATCCGGTTCCTTGAAGGCGCGGATCCTCAAATGGAAAAGAGAACCATCGTCGCCATCCTGCTCTGCCTGGCCATCTGGCTTGTCTGGCAACACTTCTTCATGGAGGTGCCCAAGCCTCCCGCCAGACCGGATGGAGGACAGCCAGCCGCAGAAGCTGTCGACAAGTCACAGGAGAAAAAGGACCATCAGGCGAAAGCCGTGGAGACGGAGCCGCAGACCGAGAGGCTCGAAGAGAAGCTCGTCAGCCTGAGGACCGAGCTCTTCGAAGCGACTTTCACCACGAGAGGAGCGGCGCTCAAGAGCTTGAAGCTCCTCGAGTTCAAGGAACGAGACGAGAACAAGAAGCCCGAGGAGTTGGGACGGGAGGATCTCGTATCCACCACCGATGAGCCGCTTCTTCCCCTCACACTGGTCTTCGATCCGGAAAAGACCAGCTTCAAGTGGCCGAAGGTCACGGACTGGGCCGTGGAGCAAGAGGGAAAGGGCTTCGTGAGGATGCGTTACCAGCATCCAAGCGATCAAAATATACCTGTAATTACAAAAACTTATAGATTATCAGATCAGGTTTATCAGCTCGATGTGGAAGTGGAGTTGCATAACCGTTCAGGGTCGAGCATCGACGAGCAGGTGGGCTTGAGCACTTTCGGCAGCTTCCAAGCTCCCGCTACGACGGGGTGCATGGGACCACCGTCCGCACCGAGACAGCCGATGTGTCTCGCGGGCGAGGAGAAGTTGGAGGTGGATCCGAAGCCGGGCGAGGCTTCGATCGGGAAGCCGAACGTGCTGTGGACCGGGATCAACGAGCAGTACTTCCTGACGGCCATCATCCCGATCGGAGTCGAGGAGTCGATCTGCAAGTTGGAGGCGAGCCATGACAAGGTGCTCTCTTCCACACTGGTCTATTCGGACACGGTCATCCCACCCGGGGGTGCGGCCAAGCATCGATTCCGGGTGTATGCGGGCCCCAAGCAGATGAAGATCATGGAAGAGGTGACGGGAGGCAAGGATGGTAAGCGGCCCGCGAAGCTGACTACCTCGGTGGACTATGGCTGGTTTTCCTTTCTGTGCCATCCCATGCTGTGGTTGCTGAAGGTCTTCTACAGCGTGGTGGGCAACTATGGTCTGGCCATCATCTTTCTGACAATCGTGGTCAAGATCCTGCTGCTGCCGCTGACGCAGAAGAGCATGCAGTCCATGCGCGAGATGGCCAAGCTGAAGCCGCTCATGGAGGATCTGAAAAAGCGCTTCGGGGATGACAAGCAGAGGCTCAACCAGGAGATGATGAACCTCTACAAGACACACAAGATAAACCCCATGGGCGGTTGCTTCCCGATGCTCTTGCAGATGCCGATCTGGATTGCGCTGTACCGGACCCTCTACTCTTCGGTCGAGCTCTACCAGGCGCCGTTCATTCCCGGCTGGCTCGACGATCTGTCCTATCGGGATCCCTACTTCATCATGCCGCTGGTGCTCGGCGGGACGATGTTCCTGCAGCAGAAGCTCTCGCCGACGACCGCGGATACACAGCAGGCGAAGATGATGATGTACATGATGCCGGCCTTCTTCACCTTCATCATGCTCTACCTCCCATCGGGCCTGGTTCTCTACATCTTCGTAAACAGCCTCCTGTCTATCGGCCACCAGCTGCTCTACAATCGGATGAAGTCCGTGCCTTCTGTGGCTGTGGAAGACAGGAGTCCGGAAACCTGACCGGTGTCTGTAGCCGGTTCGTTTTACGCGAGGCGAGCGATGGAGAGGCGAGAGTTTTTCGGTCAGGATCTGGCAGAGGCGCTGGAGAAGGCCTCAGGGAAGTTGGGCATCCCGAGGGACCGGATGCGTTATATGCCCATGGATCAGCCCTTCGGCTCCGCGTTCAAGGGAAAGAAGATCGCCGTGATCGTCGAGTACGAACCGGAGGAGATCTCGAGCGAGGAGGACGACAGCGAGTCGCTCGACAGGGTTCGGGCCAAGCAGGATCAACCGCTGGAGTGCTCGGTGTTGGTGCTGGAGCAGTTGCTGAAGTACATGGAGATCGAGGCGAGCGTGCGCGCAGAGCAGAAGGAGGACTTCATCGTCCTGACCGTGGAGTTGATAGGCTCGCCTATCGACCTGCGGAGGGGTGAGGGAAGAGAGCTTCGCAGCGCCTTGCAGTATCTCGTCAATCGCATCGTTTACAACGGCAGGGAGAACGAGCAGCGCTTCATCATCGACATCGGAGGAGGGCTCGAGAAACGCGAGGACGAGCTGCACGGCCTGGCCTCAAGTCTGGCGAGCCGATCGATCCGGATAGGGAAAACGCTGCAGATTCAGCTGATGGACTCCCAGGATCGCAGACTGCTGCACATTGCGCTTGTGGATGACGATAAGATCGAGACGTTCAGCTGTGGAGCGGGTAGATACCGCGTGATCTGCATTCGCCCTAGATCTGGAGATGCCGAGGTTGGCAGGTGAGCAGCAAGCGGAGCAGGAACGAGCGTCTGCGCAGCGCGGCCATCGTCAAGATGAAGTATCTTCAGATGACGGGCCGGCTGGACAAGGGCTTCAAGGTTGTTTTCGACGGGGTGCTGGAGGATCTCCGGCTGTCCGAGCAGGAGGTGGACCAGTACATCGAGAACAACCGCGAGGAGCTATCGGCGCTGTGCCTGGAAGATCGCTGAGCGAGCGGGACACCATCGTCGCGAGGTCGACACCGCAAGGGCAGGGGGCCATCGCCGTGATCCGGCTCAGCGGTGTGGAGGCCTTCGAGGTCCTCACGCGCTTGCTGGCTCAGGGTGGTGTTCGAGCCCTCGAGCCGAGGAAGCTGCATCTGGGTAGGATCTGCGATTCTTCGGGATGGACGCTCGACCGCGTTCTATGGGCGGTGATGCCGGGGCCGGCGAGCTACACCGGTGACGACATGGTAGAGATTCACTGTCACGGCGGTGTGGCCGTGGTCGATACCCTGCTCGAGCGGGCGGTGGAATGCGGCGCACGGCTCGCGAGACCAGGGGAGTTCACGCGGCGCGCCTTCGAGGCCGGCAAGCTCGATCTGAGCCGAGCAGAGGCGGTGTCGAGGATCATCGAGGCGGGGAGCCGATGCGAGATAAGGGCTGCGGCCCGCGCGCTGGAGGGTGAGCTGGCTCTGGAGCTCGAGCTCCTGCGAACCGAGATCGTCTCCCTGCAGGCCGAGATCGAGGCCGGGATTGATTTTCCGGACGAGGGGCTGGAGGATCCCTGCGCAGCGCGTTGCGACGAGCTCTGCCGGCGAATGCGCTTGTTTTCACTCGCGCTGAGGAGAGACGCTGCAAGCGGAGTCCCCGAGGTGGTGCTGAGCGGTCGCGTCAACGTGGGCAAGTCGAGCCTCATCAACCGGCTCGCTGGCAGGCAGGTCGCGATCGTGACCGCCGAGGCCGGGACGACCCGGGATGCGGTGAGTGCGGACTTGGAGGTCGAAGGCCGGAGGATCCGGCTAGTGGACACCGCTGGAGAGGGAGATGCTTGCGCGGGGGCGCCCGCACGCGAGGCTGTGCGTGTGGCCAGAGAGCGCATCGCCAAGGCGACCCTCTTGGTCCGCATCACCGAGGGGCAAGACGGCGATTCGAGAGAGGGGATCTGGGTGGTCAACAAGATCGACCTCTGGACTGCGAGCCAGCGCATGGAGATGGGCCGGCGTTTACAGGCTCGGGGAGCCCTGCTGTGCTCGGCCTTGACGGGTGAGGGGCTTATGGGTCTTCGTGCGGCGCTTGCGTCGCGGCTGGATGAAGAGTTGGGGCCGGCCGAGGGCATTCCGGTCTCGGTTCGTCAGTTCGGGGCGCTTCAGCTCGTCGTGAGTGGTCTGGAAAGGGCGGCCGAGAGGCTGCGCGAGGGACGGGTGGAGCTCGCTGCCGAGGATGTGCAGACGGCCTGGGATGGTCTCGGTCAGCTAGGCGGCGAGACGGTGGAAGCGGATGTCCTGGATACGATCTTCTCGCGGTTCTGCATTGGAAAGTGAGTTTCACGTGGAACGCGGGGATTGCTGGGATGTGCTGGTCGTCGGTGCGGGTCATGCGGGTTGCGAGGCCGCCCTGGCAGCTGCCCGACTGGGTTGTCGTACCTGTCTGATCACGATCGATGTCCGACGGCTTGCAGAGATGTCGTGCAACCCGGCCATCGGTGGGCTGGGAAAGAGCCAGATCGTCCGCGAGCTGGATGCGCTCGGCGGAGAGATGGCGAGGGCTGCGGATGCATCCGCAATTCAGTTCAGGCGACTGAATGCATCCAAGGGCCCGGCGGTAAGGGCGCGCAGGGTCCAGTGCGACATGGGCGGGTACCAGGCCCACATGCGATCAGCGGTCGAGGCCTGCGAGCGGCTCGCGTTGCTCCAGGGGATGGTCGTCGACATCGACACGCGGCTGGAGGGGGGCCGGCGTGCGGTGACAGGCCTGCAGCTCGAAGGCGGGCGGCGTCTGGAGGCAAGCCAGGTCGTTCTCACGACCGGGACCTTTCTTCGCGGCCTGATGCATATCGGCCTGCGGTCCGAGCCGGGAGGGAGGGTGGGAGATCCACCGGACGTGCATCTCAGCGATGCGCTTGTCGGGCTGGGCTTCGAGCTGGGCAGGCTCAAGACCGGAACGCCGGCCAGGCTGGCATCGGAGAGCGTGAATCTATCCGGCTTGGTCGAGCAGCGATCGGATCCGACCGCGCTTCCGTTCTCGCATGCATGGTCAGGGCCGAAGGGGGTGGATCTCCCCTGCTACCTGACGCGGACCAATGAGAAAACCCACGACATCATCCGAGCCAACCTGGACAGGTCGCCGCTTTTCTCCGGTCGGATCGAGGGGGTCGGTGCCAGGTACTGCCCGTCGATAGAGGACAAGGTCGTCAAGTTCCCCGATCGCCTCAGCCACCAGGTCATACTCGAGCCGACAGACATGAGCCAGCAGGTGATCTATCCCAATGGGATCTCCACCAGCTTGCCGGAGGACGTCCAGGTCGAGCTCATCCGCTCCATCGAGGGGCTGGAAGAGGCTGAGATGCTCCAGCCGGGATATGGGATCGAGTACGACTTCGTCTACCCGACCCAACTGCGCTGCAGCCTTGAGACTCGGGCGGTGGATGGGCTGTTCTTGGCGGGTCAGATCAACGGCACAAGCGGGTACGAGGAGGCAGCAGGTCAGGGTCTGGTAGCCGGTGTGAATGCGGCCCGCAAGGTGGCCGAGCAGGCCCCGATCGTGCTCGGGCGACAGGAGGCCTACATCGGCGTGATGATCGACGATCTGGTGACCCGGGGGACGCGGGAACCCTACCGCATGTTCTCGTCGCGAGCGGAGTTTCGGCTTCTGCTCAGGGAGGATAACGCGGTTGAGAGGCTGGCCGATGCGGCCCGTCAAATCGGTATCGTGGACGCGATCCGACTCGAGGCCAGGGATGCGGCAAATGCGCGTGTGGACTCTCTCGTCCAGCATCTGCGGACGACGCTGGCCGCACCGGATCGGGATGGAAGGCGGCCGAGCCTGGAGATCTTGCTCAGGAGGCCGGGGGTGCGCCTCGAAGAGCTGATGGATGGAATGGATGGATGGGAGCCGGATCTGATCGAGCGGGCAGAGGTCCGGATCAAGTACCAGGGCTATGTCGACCGGCAGATACACAGGGCCGAGAGGCTGGGGGCCATGCTGGGCATGGCCATCCCCGAGGGGCTCGTATACGGTAGCCTGCCCGGATTGTCGAGAGAGCTGGCCGAGAAGCTCGAACGGGTCAGGCCGGAGACGCTGGGCCAGGCGAGCCGCATCGACGGGATGACGCCAGCGGCCCTGGATGTCCTGTCGCTTCATCTGGCCGGTCATCTGGCCGGAAGCCGCCGAGGTGTTCCACGTGGAACATGATCGCTCGGACCGCTTCGCAGACCTACTGCTCGAGGGTGCGGCGCGAATGGGGATCGCCATACCCGATCCGGCCGTGAAGAGAATCTCGGTGCATCGGGAGCTCCTTCTGCGGTGGTCGGGCAAGGTGAACCTGACCGCGGTTCGAGACATCAAGGGGATGGCCGAGCGACTCTATCTGGACTCCTGTGCGCTGCTGCCATACCTCAAAGAGGCCTGCAGCCTGCACGACGTGGGCAGCGGTGCCGGCTTTCCGGGCCTGGTGCTCAAAGCAGTGCAAAGCGAGATCGACCTGACACTGACCGAGGCGAGGCGAAAAAAGATCTCCTTCCTCAAAGAGGCCGCCAGGGAGATGGGCTTCACCCGGGGCGTACGCGTGCGCTGGGAGCGGATCGGCATCCGGGCCTGGAGAGGAGAGCCAGCCTGGCAGGAGGTCGTGTCCAGGGCCTCTTTTCCGCCGAAGATCTGGCTCGACCTGGGCGCATGTCTGGTCGCTCCGGGGGGGCGGCTGTGGCTCATGGCGGGTCAGCCGATCGAGGCGGATGAGGGTCTGGAGCAGCTCGTCCAGCCCGACTGCTGGCCTCGCGGCTTCGAGCTCGAGCTTTGGACGAGCTACCAGCTGCCGTTCTGTGGTCTGGGTCGGCGCCTGGCTGCGTTCCGCAGGATCCCGTAGAGAGTCTGCGAGCTTGGCACAGGCAGCGATTTTTCGTTTGTCCCGCTTCGGTCCATGTGGTAGACCGGGATGGAACGAGAGAGGTGCTTGATGGGCCGTGTGATCGCCATCGCGAACCAGAAAGGGGGCGTGGGAAAGACCACGACAGCGGTCAACCTGGCCGCTTCGTTGAGCGTGGCAGGAAAGCCGGTGCTGCTCGTCGACAGCGACCCCCAGGCCAACGCGACCACAGGGCTCGGTTTCGAGCGGGATGCGGATCGCCAGAGCCTGTACGATGTCCTGCTAGGCGACGCGCGGCTCGAGGAGGTCCGTCTGGCCACCGAGCTCGATATGCTCGATCTGGTGCCGGCCGACCCCGACCTGATCGGAGCGGAGATTGAGCTCGTCGGTGTCGAGGGGCGGGAGTCTCGGCTCCGGAATGCGCTCTCTGAGATCAGACAGAGCCACTCCTTCGTGTTCATCGACTGTCCACCTTCGCTGGGTCTGCTCACGGTCAACGCATTGACCGCAGCCGAT
This sequence comes from Deltaproteobacteria bacterium, assembly GCA_016935365.1. Lineage (GTDB taxonomy): Bacteria > Myxococcota > B64-G9 > B64-G9 > B64-G9 > JAFGRB01. The sequence continues at coordinate 2,404 of JAFGRB010000371.1, read as the reverse complement.
GGCGTGATCGTGCCGTTGCAGTGCGAGTACTATGCGCTCGAGGGGCTTTCCCAGCTGGTCAAGACGATAGAGATGATCCGGGAGGAGCTCAACCCCAGCCTCAAGCTGGACGGGATCCTCTTGACGATGTTCGACAAGCGCAACGTCATCTCCCACCGCGTCGCCGAGGAGGTCCACGGCTTCTTCTCCGACCGGGTCTTCCGTTCGATCATCCCTAGGAATGTCCGGCTCTCGGAAGCGCCGAGCTTCGGCAAGCCAGTGCTCCTGTACGACACTCGCTCCACAGGCTCGGAGAGCTATCTGGCCCTGGCCCGGGAGATCCTCGATGCCAAGGCCATCGCCTGACACGGAGTCGCCGATGACCGCACACAAGAGGAAGGCGCTCGGCAGGGGGCTCAAGGCGCTCATCCCCGTCTCCGACAAGGCCAGGGCGGATGTCGGCGTATTCGAGTGTCCGGTCGAGTCCCTCACCCCGAATGAGAAGCAGCCGCGTCAGAGCTTCGACGAGGCCAAGCTGCGGGAGCTCACCGAGAGCGTCCGCAGCCAGGGGGTCATCCAGCCCCTCGTCGTTCGTGCCGATGGTGGCCGCTATCAGATTGTGGCCGGCGAGAGACGCTGGCGGGCAGCCAGGCTCGCGGGCTTGAAGACCGTCCCCGTGGTGGTCAAGGACTTGGGCGAGTCCCAGATGATCGAGATAGCGCTCATCGAGAACATCCAGCGCGAGGACCTCAACCCGCTCGAAGAGGCCGAGGCATACCGGCAGCTGGTCGACGAGTATGGTCTGACCCAGGAGCAGCTGGCTAAACGGGTGGGCCGCCAGCGATCCACCGTGGCCAATGCGCTGCGATTGCTCAAGCTGCCAGAGGACGTCCAGAACTACCTCCTGACCGGCGAGCTGAGCATGGGCCACGCGAGGGCTCTGTTGGGGCTCGAGAATTCGAGCGCACAGAAAGCGATGGCGCGGAAGGTCGTCCGTGGTCAGCTGTCGGTCAGGGCTTGCGAGGACCTGGTTCGCGGGGGGCAGCAGGAGCCGGAGAAGCGAAGGGCCAAGCGGATCAAGAAGTACACGCCTTCTCAACGCAGGCTGGTGGAGTCACTGCAGAGGAGGTTGGGCACCAAGGTCGATCTGTGCTCCGGCACCAAGGGGGGCCGGCTCGTCATCCACTACTACAATCCGCAGGAGCTCGATCGCATCTTGGATGTCATCGAGGGATGAAAACGGGTGAACCTATTCAAGCGAGAGCAGCCCGATTCGCCGGGCTTGTCAGATCAGTCAATGGCAAAAAAAACCGAAAAGAAAAAGGAGAGGACCGTGGCTCTCAAGACGGAAGAGATCACCACCATCCTGGGTAAGGGGTCGGAATTCGAAGGCAAGTTGCAGTTCGAGGGCACGTTGAGAATCGAGGGTGCCTATTCGGGCCAGATCATCTCCGATTCCGTGCTGGTGGTCGGAGAGGGGGCCAAGGTGGAGGCCGAGATCGACATCGGGACGATCGTGATCAACGGGGAGGTCAAGGGAAATATCCGGGCCAAGCAGGGAGTGGAGATACGTCATCCTGGTCGCTTGCTCGGCAACCTCGAGACGCCGATGTTGACGATTGAGAAGGGCGTGATCTTCGAGGGATCCTGCAGGATGGAGAACCTGGGAAAGAAGGAGCCGGCCTTCAAGCCACCCCCGGTCGAGCAAAAGGACAAGGACAAGAAGGAATGAGTTTCACCTGAGCTTACGATTCCTGCTCCGCTGGATCTACCTGCTCGGTTTGATCGTCTGGAGATTCGGACTTGAGCGCCTTCTGTGCGCGGACCCACTCCATGAAATGCTTGCCGCACATTCCCTTTGCATAGGTGGCGGCATCGCAGCCCTCGATCGAACAGGTGCCCAGACCTCGCTTTTCCGTCTTTCGAGGGCCATCCCTGTTTTCTTCTCGCCTCTTCTCCGCATAGCGGAGCCGCTGATAGTGCTTTGAGCAGAGACCTCGAGCCCTGGCGGGTAGACTGCAGCCCTCCACCGTGCAGGTCTTCCTTCCCGCTGGATCGCCTTGCTCGGTGATCGGAAATTCCGGTGCCTGCGCTTGGCTGTCTGCGGGCGCTTCAGGCTCGAAGAACGAGTCCAGAAAGGGCAAAGCGGTCAAGAGGCATTCCTCGATAGCCAAAGCCACGCGCTGCTCGACTTCATCGAGCAGCTGTCTCATGTCGTCTTCACTCGTCTGGAAGTTCATGGGCAGGCAGTATCAAGGCATGGAGTCGGCTTGTCAAGGGTTCGCGGCATTGAGGCATCCGAGCTGTCGCGTTTTCACCCCCACCCGGGCTCCGCCCGATCATCGTGATTGCGTGCCATTTCACGGCCAAATCATGGGGTGTTTTCTTTTCCTGACTTGCGCAAACCCGCACAGCAAGCGCATTT
>JAFGRB010000370.1 GCA_016935365.1 Deltaproteobacteria bacterium | reverse complement strand
GATCTCGCTTCAGGAGCTCGAGATGCAATCGAAGGATGGCAATCCTGCCGGGCCTGCGCTCCAGCCCATGCCCCCGGCCCACCCGGCACCGGTGCGGATCTCGCTTCAGGAGCTCGAGATGCAATCGAAGGATGGCAATCCTGCCGGGCCTGCGCTCCAGCCCATGCCCCCGGCTCCCGCGCTGCCGCCGGTGCTGACCGGCGAGCCCTTCGAGCCCGCGGCCGCCGCGGCCGCTGTGGCTCGACCTCCGTCCGCTCCCAGGGCCCGGCCGCTGCCCCGCCTGCCGGCCGCGGCCTACCGGGAGTGGCAGTCCGGCCTGAGCCGCGTCCACCAGGACTTCGTCGAGCAGCAGAGCCGGCTGCACGAGCAGTTCCTGGCCATGCGCGCTGGCGCCCTGGAGATGCTGCTGCGCACCGGCGGAGCGCCGGCCGACCTCGCGGCGCGCGCCGTCCCGCCCCTCGGGGCGCTGCCGGCTGCGGCCGAGCCGGCTCGGGGTCGCGAGCAGCCGCCGGACAGGGCTCTGACCCGGAAGGACACGGGTGCAGCCCCGCGCATTCTCGGGCTCAGGCTGGACCGCGGGAAGCTCGAGACCCACGCCTCGGGACGGATCTCGGAGGTCTTCGGGCCGCTCTTCGCCCGCCAGGATCACTTCCCGCGCCAGGTGCGCATGCCCGAGCCGCCCCTGCTGCTGGCCGACCGGGTGATCGGGCTGGAGGCCGAGCCCGGCTCCATGGGCCGGGGCGTGATCTGGACCGAGACGGACGTGAGCCACGACTCCTGGTACCTGCACGAGGGCCACGTCCCGCCCGGGATATTGATCGAGGCCGGGCAGGCCGACCTGATGCTGATCTCCTATCTGGGGATCGACTTCCACAACCAGGGCGAGCGGGTCTACCGGCTGCTGGGCTGCGAGCTGACCTACGGTGAGCTGCCCCGCCCGGGAGACCGGCTCCAGTACGAGATCCGCGTCGACGGCCACGCCCGCCAGGGCGACGTGCGGCTGTTCTTCTTCCACTCCGAGTGCCGCAGCCAGCAGGACGGCGCGCTGCGGCTCGCGGTGACGGGCGGCCAGGCGGGCTTCTTCACCGACGAGGAGCTGGCCGAGTCCAAGGGCGTGCTGTGGGAGCCGGAGCAGGAGGAGCTCGAGCCCGAGCCGAGGCTCGATCCGCCCGCTGTGTGCTGCTCGCGCGAGCGCTTCGACGCCGTGCAGGTGCGGGCCTTTGCCGAGGGGCGGGCGGCGGACTGCTTCGGGCCGGGCTTCGAGCTCTGCTGGACGCACAGCCGCACCCCGCGCATCCCCTCGGGCATGCTGTGCCTGCTGGACGAGGTCGAGGATTTTCAGCCCGAGGGCGGACCCTGGGGGCGGGGCTACCTGCGGGCCGTCAAGCAGCTCGCACCGGACGACTGGTTCTTCCCGGGCCACTTCAAGAACGATCCCTGCATGCCGGGCACGCTGATGTTCGAGGGCAGCCTGCAGGCCATGGCCTTCTATCTCGCCGCCATGGGCACGACCTGCAGGCGGGACGGCTGGCGCTTCCAGCCGGTCTGCGGCGAGCCCTTCGCGCTCAAGAGCCGCGGGCAGGCCACCCCGAGATCCCGCCAGCTCCTCTACGAGGTCTTCGTCCGCGACTTCGTCTCCGGGCCCGTGCCGACCTTGCACGCGGACCTGCTGTGCACCGTCGACGGGCTCAAGGCCTTCCACGCCCGGCGGGTGGGCCTGCAGCTCGTGCCGGACTGGCCGCTGAGCTCGAGGCACGAGCTCGTCGCCGAGGCCGAGGCGGATGCGAGGCCGGCCGCCGAGGTGGACGGCTTCCGCTACGACTATCGCTCCCTGCTGGCCTGCGCCTGGGGCAAGCCCTCCGAGGCCTTCGGGCCGATCGCCGAGGTCTTCGACGGCGCGCGCCGGGTGGCCCGCCTGCCCAGCCCGCCCTATCACTTCATGTCCCGGCTGACGCGCATCGATGCCGGTCTGGGCGAGTTCCGGCCGGGCGGTCGGATCGAGCTGGACTACGACATCCCGCCCGACGCCTGGTACTTCGAGCAGAACGGCTGCCCGCGCATGCCCTTCGCGGTGCTGCTGGAGGCCGCACTCCAGCCCTGCGGCTGGCTGGCGATCTTCGTCGGCTCCGCGCTGCAGATCGACGAGGAGCTCTCCTTCCGCAACCTGGACGGGACCGGGCGCGTGCTCCGCGAGATCGGGCCCGGCGACGGCACCCTGCGCACCCGGGTCAAGCTCAAGACCATCTCCCGGACCACCGGCACGATCATCGAGTCCTTCGACGTGACCTGCGAGCTGGCGAGCGGCGAGCGGGTCTACGAGCTGGAGACCGTCTTCGGCTTCTTCCCGCAGGAGGCCCTGGCCGCCCAGGTGGGCTTGCCCACCAGCGAGCAGCAGCGCGAGCTGCTGGAGGCGCCCAGCGACTTCGAGCTGGACCTCGCGAGCGAGCCGGCCAGGTACTGCCGGGGCGAGCCGCGTCTGGCCGGCAGCATGCTGCGCATGCTGGACCGGGTGACGGGCTTCTGGCCGGAAGGCGGCAAGGCGGGCCTGGGCGCCCTGCGGGCGGAGAAGGACGTCCGGGCGGACGAGTGGTTCTTCAAGGCCCACTTCTTCCAGGACCCGGTCCAGCCCGGCTCGCTGGGCCTCGAGGCGATGATCCAGCTGCTGCAGTTCTACATGCTCGAGACCGACATGCAGGCGGGGGTGCCGGCGGCCCGCTTCGAGCCCCTGGCCCTGGACCGGACCATGCGCTGGAAGTACCGCGGCCAGGTCCTGCCCCACAACCGCCTGATCAGCACCAGCCTGGAGATCATCGAGCGGGGCAGAGACGAGCGCGGCCCGTATGCGGTGGCCGAGGCCAGCCTGTGGATCGACGGCCGGCGGATCTACGAGGCCTCCGGGCTCGGCATGCGCATCGTCCCGGGCGAGGAGGCGGCCGAGGCGCAGCCGGGCGCGGACGTCGAGCATCCCGGCGAGATCGTGCTCGACCCGGAGCGCGAGCGCTGGCTGCTCGATCACCGGCCCACCTGGACGCGCCCGGCGCTGCCGCTGATGTGCATGCTCGACTTGATGGCCCGGGCGGCGCAGGGGCCCGGCAAGCTGGTGGGCATGCGCTCGGTGCAGGCGCGCCGCTGGGTGATCTTCGACGGCGCTCGCCGCCTGCGGGTCGAGCGCGAGGGCGACGAGCTCAGGCTGGTCGAGTGCGCGGAGCAGGGCGATCAGGAGGTGGCCTCGGCGCGGATCGTGCTGGCCGGGGACTACCCCGAGGCGCCGCCCGCCTGGGAGCCGGTCCAGGGAGAGCCGGTCGAGGATCTCTACTCGGCCGGGCGGATCTTCCACGGGCCCGCGTTCCAGCTCGCCCGCTCGCTCGTGCTGGGCGAGCGAGGCGCTTCCTGGAACCTGGACTTCGAGAGTTGCCCGGTGCCGCGGGGCGCGCTGCTGCCCGCGGTCCTGGACGGCGCCACCCACGGCATCCCGCACGACCGCCTGCACCTGTGGTCGGACGAGATCGGCGTCGACCGGATCGCCTACCCGGCCATGGTGACCGAGCTCATTCTCTTCGGACCGCCGCCCGAGAAGGGACCGCTGCGCTGCGAGGCCCGCTTCGACGGCTTCTTCGGCTCGGTGGACTACCCGGCCTTCCGGGTGCAGATCATCGAGCCCGGCGGAAAGGTCTGGGCGAGCTTCCGGCAGGTGGAGGCCTGCTTCACCAAGGGGCCGCTGGGCAGGGCCGAGCCCGAGGCGCGGATGGCTTTCCTGCGCGACAGGGCCTACGCGGCGGGCATCTCGCTGGCCCGCACGGACGCCGAGGGCGCGACCCGGCTGACCGAGGCCGAGGTCGACGCCATGGACTGGTTCCCGGGCACGGTCGAGGCGGTCTACGGCACGCGGGATCTCAGGCGCCTGGCGATCAAGGATCACCTGGCCCGCGAGATGGAGATCCACCCGGGCAAGCTGCCCGAGGGGCTGCCGCTGAGCCGCTTCCACTACCAGTCCGACTGGGAGGGCGAGGAGATCGCGGTCCGCTCGACCGGCGAGGCCGAGCTGGACACGGAGCCGATCCAGAAGTACTGGGCCGAGTGGTTCCACCGCAGCCGCTGGCCGGTGGAGGATCTCTTCCAGGCCCTGGTGAACCGCTTCGTCCGCCGGGTGGTCCTGGACGACGCCGCGGCCTTCGAGGCGGTCCGCGGTCGCAGCGCGGTCTACCTGGCCAACCACCAGGTCGGCCTGGAGTCGCTGCTGTTCTCCATCCTGGCCTCCGGGCTGACCGGCTTGCAGGCGCTGACCCTGGCCAAGATCGAGCACAAGACCACCTGGCTGGGGAGGCTGATCGCGCTGTGCTTCGCCTACCCGGGCGTGCCGGCGCCGCGGGTGATCTCCTTCTTCGACCGCGAGGACCGGGAGAGCCTGCCGCGGATCCTCGCCGAGCTGGCCAACACGATGAGCGCCGCACAGGGCAAGTCCATCATGGTCCACGTGGAGGGCACCCGCTCGCTGAGCTGCCGCCGGCCGGTGCAGCGCATGAGCGGGCTCTTCGTGGACCTGGCGCTGGAGGTCGGCGCGCCGATCGTCCCGGTGCGCTTCGTGGGCGGGCTGCCCGTGGAGCCGCTCGCCGAGCGGATCGAGTTCCCGATCGGCTACTGCAAGCAGGACTTCTGGTTCGGCCGGCCGATCTGGCCGGACGAGCTCGCGCCGCTTCCGCTCGGCAAGCGGACCCGCAAGCTCATGGACGCGATCAACGCCCTGGGGCCGCCGAACGCCCGGGAAGAGCCGCACGCCCCGGACGCGGACTTCGCCGCCGGGGTACAGGCCTGGATCGAGGCGACCGGGGCGCGGCCCGAGCACGCGGTCATCCTGCGGGCGCTGCAGGAGCTGCCCGACCCCAGCCAGGAGACCGAGCGGCTGCTGTCGGCCGTCGAGAGCGGCGAGCTCACGACCGGCCCGGAGCTCGAGGACCAGTGGCTGGCCGAGCTCGCCCGCTGGCTCTTCGGCCCGCGGGGGCCGGCGGTGCTCTGAGCCGAGGGGAGCGGAGCGTGGACTTCGAGACGGCCTTCTCGATACGGCACGCCTTCGGCAGCCTGGTCGGTCTGCGGATCGCGGGCCAGGCGCCCGGTGAGGTTCTTTCACAGCTCGAGCCCGCCGAGCGCAAGCGGGCTTCGTCCATGGCGGCCGGCCGGGCCGTCCTCTTTGCCGCCGGCCGGACGGCTGCCCGGCGGGCCGCGGCCGGGCTGGGCCTGGGCTGCGCCGAGATCGGGGTCGGGCCGCGGGGCGCGCCGCGCTTCGGGCCCGGGCTCAGCGGCTCCATCTCCCACAAGCGCGAGCTGGCCGTCGCGCTCGTGGCCCAGGCCAACGGGGCCTGCCTGGGCGTGGATGCGGAGCCGTGGGAGCCTGCCCGGCCCGCCATCGAGCGGCTCGTGCTGGGCGCGGGCGAGCGGGCGGAGATCGCCGCGCTCGAGGGAGGGCTTCGCTGGCGAGAGCTGCTGCTCAGGTTCTGCTTCAAGGAGGCGCTCTTCAAGGCCCTGGACCGGCTCCTGCCCGCCGGCTGCAAGCTCGGCTTCGAGCAGGTCCGGGTGCGCTGCGGGCGCGATGGCAGCGCGGCGCTGCAACTCCCCGCACAGGTCGGGGCGCGGATCGAGGCGCGCTGGTGGGACCTGGCCGGGCACGCCATCGCCTGCGTGAGGGCGAAGGCGCCATGAAGCCGGGTCGAGCTAAGCCGGTCCGGGTGACCGTCGTTCCGCACACCCACTGGGACCGCGCCTGGTACCTGCCCTTCGAGGACTTCCGGGCCGAGCTGGTCGAGGTGATCGACGGCCTGCTGGACGCGCTCGAGGCGGACGAGGATCTGCGCTTCACGCTGGACGGCCAGACGATCGTGCTGGAGGACTACCTCGAGATCCGGCCGGACCACGCGGAGCGCCTCGCCCGGCTGGTCGGGGCCGGACGGCTGATGGTGGGCCCCTGGTACGTGCTGCCCGACGAGTTCCTGGTCAGCGGCGAGGCGCTGGTTCGCAACCTGCTCGCCGGCAGCGCGATCGCCGAGCGCTTCGGGCGCCGGATGAACGTGGGCTACGTGCCCGATCCCTTCGGTCACATCGGGCAGCTGCCGCAGTTGCTCGAGGGCTTCGGGCTGGAGGGCTTCGTCTTCCAGCGCGGGCTCGACCCGCACTCGCGCGGGGGGCCGACCGAGCTCAGCTGGGAGGGCGCGGACGGCACGCGCGTGCTGTCGAAGTGGCTGCGCAGCGGCTACGGCAACCTGGACCGGCCCGGGCACGTCCCAAGGCCGAGCTACTCGCCGCGCGACGCGCAGCCCGCGGATCTGGAGCTCGGCGCCCGGGTGCTCTGCGAGGCCGTCGAGCGGGAGCTCGCCAGCGCGCGGTCCGGGGCCGTGCTGCTGTGCAACGGCACGGACCACCGGCCGCTGCAGCCGGAGATCGGCCAGATCGCGGCCAGGGCCGCCCGGGCCATGCCCGGCGTCGAGATCCGGATCGGCACCCTGGAGGACTTCCTGGCCGACATGCGGGCCGGCCTGGAGGGCGAGCAGGTCGAGCCGATCCGCGGTGAGCTCAGCTACCGCCACGGCGATCTCCTCCAGGGGGTTCACTCGGCCCGCGTCCAGCTCAAGCAGGCCAACCAGGAGGTCCAGGCCCTGCTGGAGCGCTTTGCCGAGCCCCTGGACGCGCTCGAGTGGCAGCAGGCGGGCGGGGCAGGCGCGCGGGCTTCTCGGCGGGGCCTTCTCGACCACGCCTGGCGGACCCTGCTCAAGAACCACCCCCACGACGACATCTGCGGCTGCGGCGTGGATCAGACCCACCGCGAGATGGGCTGGCGCTTCGAGCGGGCTGCCCAGGTCGGCAAGCGGGTGATCGCGGACGCTGCGCGGGGCCTGGGCGAGCGCTTCGATCGGCCAGAGGGTGTCTGCTTGCTGGTCTTCAATCCCCAGGGCTGCGCGCGGACCGAGCTGCTGCGCGCCTCGATCGACCTGCGCCCGGAGGAGATCGAGAAGGAGCTCGAGATCGAGGACGGGCAGGGGCGGCGCGCGGCCTGCCAGCTGCTCCGGCGCGAGCCGTGCCAGCACGTGGAGCTGGACCGGGTCTTCGAGGCCGAGCGCTGCGAGCTGGCCTTTTTGGCCGAGGACCTGCCGGCCTGCGGGCTGCGCGCCTACGCCTTGCGCGCCGGGCGATCGAAGCCGGCCGGGCGCCCGGGCGAGCTGCGGGTCGAGGGGCAAAGCATCCGTGGGCCGCACAACCGGCTCGTGTTCGGGCCCGACGGCCGCTTCGAGCTGCACGACCGGCGCTCGGGGCGCTGCTTCGACGGGCTGCACGTCTTCGAGGACGCGGCGGACTGCGGCGACGAGTACGACTTCTCGCCCTTGGCCGGAGGCGAGACGCTGCGCTCGAATGGCGCGCGGGCCGAGATCGACTGCCTGCATGGCTGCGCGGACTTCGTCACCATGCGGGTGACCGCGCAGATGGACATCCCGCTCGGGCTGACCAGGGACCGCCGGGCCCGCCTGGCGCGCACGGCCCGGTGCGGGATCGAGAGCCAGATCACGGTCTACGCCCACACGCCGCGGGTCGACGTGACGACCAGGCTGGTCAACCGCTGCCGGGATCACAGGCTGCGGGTGCTCTTCGGGCTGGAGGTGGACACGGACGAAGTCCTGGTCGACGAGGCCTTCGACGTGGTCTCGCGCGGCATCGAGCCCCCCTTGCCCAGGGCCGGCATGCCCCCGTACCCGACCTGCCACCAGCAGCGCTTTCTCTGCCTGCGAGATGCTCGCGGGGGTCTGGCCGTGCTCAACCGGGGGCTGGCCGAGTACGAGGTCTACGCCGAGGGCGCGAGGAAGGTCGCGGCCCTGACCCTGCTGCGGGCCGTGGGCCACCTGAGCCGGGACGATCTCGTCACCCGGCCCTTCCACGCCGGGCCCTTCATCGCAACGCCCGGGGCCCAGTGCCCGGGACCGCACGTTTTTCACTACGCGCTGTTGCCCTGCGGGGGAGGAGACGAGATCGATCCGTTGCTGCTCCGCGAGGCACGGTCCTTCTGCGAGCCGCCCCTGCTGCTCAGGCTCGAGGGCCCGGCCGGCGCGGGCGAGCTGCGAGCCGAGACGAGCTTCGTCGCGCTCGAGCCGGACTGCCTGGAGCTCAGCGCGGTCAAGCGCGCAGAGCGGCTCGACGGGTTGATCGTCCGCTTCTTCAACCCGACCGCTCGCACCGTGAAGGCCGGCTTGCGGTTCTGGCGCCGCTTCGAGTCGATCGAGCGCGTGCGGCTCGACGAGTCGGACGTCGAGGGCGGCCTGCTGGCGAGAGGCAAGGACCGGGTCGAGATCGACTGCGGTCCCAAGAAGATCGTGACCCTGAAGCTCAGGGCATGATGCGAGGAGGCGTACGGGCGGGGATGAACCCCGCCCCCAACGAAGAGCGAGATACGCGTTACGAAGAGTGAGAGAAGTGCGGAGGAGCGTGCGGGCGGGGATGAACCCCGCCCCTACGAAGAGCGGCAAAGGTGTAGGGGAGGGCTTCACGCCCTCCCGAGGCGCATGGGTGATCTGGGCATGAAACTGTTCTGCTCTCGAGGCGAGCTCGGCCCGGCCGACTCGAAGAGCCTGCGCCTGCTCGAGTTCGAGGTGCCGCCGGGCACGGGCGCGCTGCGGGTGGACTTCGACTTCGCGCCGATCTTCTCCGAGGACGCGGAGCAGAACCGCGCCTCCATGGAGCGGGCGGTCAGGGAGTACCTGGGAGAGCGGGCGGGCTGCCCCGAGGCGTTCGCCGAGATGCTCGCCCGCGAGGACATCGCGCGGTACCTGGCGCGCATCCGCAACCTGCTCAACTGGCTCGTCTACGATCCCGCCGGACGCTGCCGGGGGCGCTGGGACTTCCGCGCTGACGGGAGCTGGCAGACGAGCACCATCGGCCCGCAGGCCTCCTCGCCCGGCTTCACGGACGGCCCGGTGCTCCCCGGGCGCTGGTCGATCGTGCTCGAGGCGCACCTGATCTGCACCCCGAGGTGCCGCTACGCGCTCGAGGTCCAGCGATGCGAGAGCGACGACCTGCCCGAGCTCGCGCCGAACCGGCCGCGCCCCAGGCGGCTGACCGGCAGCTCGGCGGCCAGCCCGCGACCGGAAGCCCGCCAGGGCTGGCTGCGCGGCGAGATGCACGCCCACTCGATGCACTCCGACGGCGCATACCTGGTCTCCGAGCTCGCGGCCCGGGCCGCCGCGGCCGGGCTCGACTTCGTCGCCCTGACCGATCACAACACGACCTCGGGCTGCGCCGAGGCGGCTCGATGCGAGGAGCCGGTCTTCATCCGGGCCGAGGAGCTGACGACCTTCTGCGGCCACTTCTGCCTCTACGGGACGGGCCGGACCGTGGAGTGGCACCGCGCCGGGGAGCGGATCCGCATCGAGCGGATCGCGGACGAGGTCCGGGCCGAGGGCGTGCTCTTCTCCCTGGCCCATCCCTTCCAGATCGGGGATCCGTTCTGCACCGGCTGCCGCTGGCCGGGCCAGGATCCGCCCGCGGATCGCTTCGACCTGGTCGAGATCTGGTCGGGCTGCTGGCAGGCGCGGGGCGTGGAGATCCGGCGGGCGATCGATCTCTGGGACCGCCTCTGGGACCGGGGGCTGCGGCCGGTCGGCGTCGCCGGCCGGGACTGGCACGACGAGAGGCAGGCCGACGGGCCGGGTAGGCGCTTCGCCCGCACCGTGGTCGCCGCAAAGGAGCGCAGCGAACGAGCGCTGCTCGAGGGTCTGCGCCGCGGGGCGGTCTACCTGAGCACGGGCCCGCACCTGGACCTGCGCATCCTGGCCGAGGCAGGTCCGGTCGATCTGGACCGGGGCGCAGAGCCGCTGCGCTTGCCCGCGGGAGGGGAGGCTGCGGTCGAGGCCGCGCTCGAGGGCGAGATTCCCGAGGGGGCGCTCTTCCGCCTGGTGCGCGACGGGCATGTCGCCCGCGAGGTTCCGGCCAGCGCGACTCTCCACATGCCGGTGCGCGGCCCGGGCCGCTACCGGGCCGAGGTCTGGAGCGCGGACGGCGAGCCGCTGCTCCTGAGCAACCACCTGCTGGTCGAGGAGGCGTGACGAGAGGAGGCGGCATGTCCACGGGCGATCCCGACCGAACGCGCCGGATGCGCCTGCGCGGCCCAGGCCGCTTTTGGGCCGAGGTCTGACCTGCCGGTCGAGGAAGCGTGACGAGAGGAGGCGGCATGTCCACAGGCGATCACGACCGCGTGCGCGCCCTGGCGCTGGCCTGCAGCCCGCGCGCCGGGGGCAACAGCGATCAGCTGCTCGAGGCCTTCGTGCGCGGCATGGAGGCGGGCGGCGCCGAGGTCGAGCTGGTCCGGGTGCGCGAGGCGCAGATCGAGTCCTGCCGCAACTGCGGGAGCTGCAGCAAGACCGGGCGCTGCGTCATCGCAGACGAGATGTCGCAAGAGATCCACCCGAAGATGGAGCGCAGCGATCGGATCGCGCTCGCCACGCCGGTCTTCTTCTACCAGACCAGCTCGCTGGCGGCCAAGGTGATCGAGCGGGTGCAGCCCTTCTGGGCCAGGAAGCACGTCCTGGAAGATCCCCTGCCGTCCCGGCGGGGGCAGATCGAGAGGCTCGGCGCCTGGCTGGCCGTGGGCGCCACGCGGGGCGAGCGGCTCTTCGACGGCATGCTGCTCACCGCGCGCTACTTCTACGAGGCGATCGGCGCCAGGCTTGCAGAGACCGTCACCGTCAAGGGCGTCGACGAGCGAGGCGCCATCCGCGCTCACCCCACGGCGCTGGCCGACGCGGAGGCCGCCGGAAGGCGATTCGTCGAGCTGGCCTGAAGACTACGGCCCGGCCGCACCGAGCACGCGAGCCAGGTCTCTGGCCGTCTTCTCCGCCGCGTAGATGAGACCATCCGGATCGCACTTCGCTCTCTGGCTGGTCCCCTTCACCATGTTGCCCCGCTGGTCGAAAACCGCGGAGGTCAGGATACACCTCGGGCCCACCCTGGCCACCGTGACTCTGATGGTGTGCTCGACGGCCGGCCTCGACTTGGATCTCCTTCGCTGCACTGGATTCGCGACGAACACCGCCCCGGATGCGACCAGGTGGGCGATCAGGTAGTCGGTCAGTCCCGAGAGGGCATCGGCATCCAGCCCCGAGCCTCGCGACTCGATCGGCTGCACGACCACGCGAGGAGCGGAGGCCGATCTCGCCTGCAGGCTCCTTCCCAACGCGATCGCCGCGCGGTCGATCCGGTCGATGAGGTAGTCGCTCGCGCAAGTCGACTTCTCGCCAAGCGCGGCGACCAGCGTATCTCGTTCGGCGTTGCTCGCCAGGAAGCTCAGCAGGCAATTGTCTCCCACCTTGGTGATGATGACCCGGAGAGTGTGCTCCGCGGGCTTCGCTGCCTTGGCTCTGCCGGCGCGGCGCTTGGATCCCTTTTCCTTCCCCGGATCGACAACCCACACCTTGCCAGACTCGATCACTCCGGCCATCCAATAGTCGGTCAGTCCCGAGAGGGCATCGGCATCCAGCCCCGAGCCTCGCGACTCGATCGGCTGCACGCTCAGTCGGGGAAGGGAAGGAGGTCTGGCCTGCAGGGACTTGCTCAAGCTGGCCGCAGCTTGCTCGGTCCCAGAGATGAGATTGTCGTCACGGCAGTGCACTTCCATCCTGGTGGCGGCGACCAGCGCATCGAGCTCGGCGTCCCTCGCGAAGAAGCAGATCAGGCACCTGTCTCCCACCTTGGACATGCTGCCGCGGATCTCGCAGTCCACAGACTCCAAGGCCTTCGACATCAGGGTGTGCATGTACATGGAGAGATTGCCGAGCTCGGCCGGGCTCAGCCCGCAGCCCCGGCACTGGATGGGCACAGGGCTGCCCGCGAGGGCTGTCCAGTGCCAGCAGACAGCAGACAGAAGAACGCACGCAAGATAGCTTGATCGCATCGAGATACCTCCAGATTTCAAAAGCTATCACCCTCGCTCCCGGGGTGCCACCTGATCGTGGACGCCACGGCCGGCTCCTACGCCATCGCCGACGACGAGTGGAGATACGCGCTCGACGAGGACGAGCATGGACTTGAGTGAGCTCCCGGGCGGATCGCAAGTCGGCATCGACTCGAACGTCTTCATCTACCACTTCTGCGGCCGCTCGAAGCAGTGCACCGACTTCCTGCGCCGGATCGAGAGGGGAGAGCTGAGAGCCGTGACCACCCGCGAGGTGCTCTGGGAAGTCCTTCACCGGCTCATGGTCTTCGAGGCGATTCAGCTCGGGATCGTCCGAGGTCCCGGCCCGGCCGCAGCGCTCGCGAGGAAGGCGCAGGCGGTCTGTCAGCTGCGGCGCTACTACGCGGACACCAAGCGCATCCTGTCCACCGGCGTGCGCGTCCTGCCGGCGCTCGAGGACATGCTCGAGGCCAGCCAGCCCTTCAGGGAGCGCTACGGCCTGCTGACCACGGATTCCATCATCGCCGCCGGCCTCGTCGGCGCCGGCGTGACGCTGCTCGCGACCGAGGACCGGGACTTCGAGAGAGTGGCCGAGCTGCGGGTGGCGGGTGTCTCCGACGTCGAGTGAGCCTCCGCTGTCCAGACATCCTCACGGCTCAATGGGCACCACGGCCGCTCGTCTTGATCTTGGGCTTCAGCGTGGATAGCAGCAATGCCAGAACGATCGTGCTGACCTGGGCGATCGCGATCAGGCCGTTGCGCGTCTGCAGCTCGAGGAAATCCGGGTCTGACAGGGCAGCCAGCCCCTTCTGCCGGGCGAGGTCGTACAGCTCGGTCAGCCAGGGGCCCAGCACGAAGGTGCCCACCAGCACGCCGGTGAACATGATGATCCACTTGACCGCGATCCAGAAGTGCTTGAACCAGCCCCAGCGGGTCCAGATCGAGTAGAGCAGGCCGGTGAGCAGCAGTCCGATCGCACCCGGCACGATGATCCAATCGTCGATGATCACCATGGCCCGGCAGTGGCCGATCAGCTCGCCGGCGCTGGCCGCGCATCGGGTCCGGTCGAGCAGCACCAGGCAGAGCCCACCCCCGAGCCACATCGTGGCCAGCAAGACGTGGAAGGTCTTCAGCCAGCGCTGGGCGCGCGGGCCGAGAAAGCGGCGACTCGTCCTGTTTTCGATCTCGGCCATCTGTGGATGACAGACGACAGCCCGACCGCGCTCCTACTTCAGCTGCTCGAGCGCCAGCAGCTGCCTGAAGTGCTCGCGATACTGCCTGGCCCTGGCGAGCGCCTCCTTCGCCTTGCGCCGCTGGCCCGGCGTCAGCTTCTCTGTCACCTCGCGGGAGGGCTTGCCGTCTCCGCTTCGGCTGTCCTGGATGCGCCTGAAGGGCTTGCCGGCGCGGTAGTAGATCCGGCTGGCCCGCGAGCCCTCCGCCGATTCCTCCTCCTCGAAGAAGAAGACGAGCTCGCCCCGGCTGTCGTACAGGTACTCGATCCGGAACTGGGCCGAGGCGGCCACGTTGTACTGGACTCCGACCTTCACGAGCTCGTGCTTGAGCTCGTAGGGATCTCTTTCCGGATGGGCCTGCTCGCTGATGAACACGAATCGGACCTGGGTCTCCTGCAGGCCCACGGCCGGCAGCATCGTGTGGAAGCTCACCAGGTGCTGCGCTCCGGGCTCCTTCTCCAGCTGGGACGCCTGGTCGTATCTCTGCTTGATGGTCTCGAGCTCGCCGGCAGAGCGGGCCGGAGCGCCGTGGCCGAGCAGGAGCAGCACCGAACATATCGTATAGCGTATGTGCATGGCGCTCAGCCTAGTCCACGTGCAGCCAAGGTGCAATCGGATTGACTTGGGTCGGATCGCTAGGGGATTCTGGGGTCATGGCAGGTCCCTCCAGGCGATACCTTCTGTGCGCCGTGCTCGTGCTGGTCGCGTCGGCGCGCGTCCTGGCCTGCGCGGGACAGGTGTCTTCGGCCGGCGATGCGGGCCTCGACGCGCGCGATGCGGGTGGCGATCCGGGCTCGGATGGGGCGGGGGACGAAGGCGCTTCGATGGACGGCGCTTCCGACGCCGGCGATCCGGGCGGGGATGCTGCAGTGGACGGCGCGGGCGATGCGGGCGGGGATGCCACCGGGGACGGCGCGGGCGATGCGGGCGGAGATGGCGGCGGCGGGCGGGCGGTGCCGGTCGGCCACTGCGGCGAGAGATCCGGCCTCTACTTCCCCGAGAGCAGCTGGATCTACACCGACGTCTCCGACGCCCCCGTGCGCGCCAACTCCGGGGCCATGACCCGCTGGCTCGAGGACCAGGGCGGCTGGGGCAATGGCAACCACTTCCAGATCGACACCAGCTTCACAATCCTCGAGGCCGGGCCGGGCTCGCCGCGCCTGACCCCCTCGGGCGACGACCCGATCGGCTACTCCGAGGACTGCGATCCGGACGTGGCCGTGCCGCTGCCGGCCGGCGGGCGGATCGAGGGCTGCGACGACTACATCTGCCCGGGGCGCGTCGAGGGGGACCCGGACGGAGACTGCCACTTGATCGCGGTCGATTTCGAAGCCGGGGTGCTCTACGAGGCCTACCAGGCGACCTACACGGGCACGCGGTTCTACAGCTCCTGCACCCTGGCCTGGGACATGACGCGAGACGTCTGGGGTTCGGCGCCCGGCCCGGACCTGCCGCCGGTGAGCGAGCGCAACTGGGGCATCGGCCGCGACTGCACCGGCCCGGACGCGGCCGGCTTTCCAATCGCACCGCTGCTCTTCACCGTCGGCGACGTGCTCTCGGGGCGGGTGGAGCACGCCATCCGCTTCGCGCTGCCGAACGACCGGATGCAGCGCGCCCCGAGCGAGGGGGACGAGGGCCCGGTCTACGTCTGGCCGGCCACCCACGCCGGCGGCCCCCGGGCCATCCACCCGGACGCGCCCATCTACGGCACGCGCTGGCGGCTCAAGGCCGACTTCGATCCGGCCGGGCGCGGCATGGACGCGGACAACCCGATCGTGATCGCCGTGGTATACGGGCTCAAGCACTACGGCATGCTGATCGCGGACGGGGGCAGCATCGCCCTGATGGCGGAGAGCGACGCCGGCTGCAGCACCGGCTGGGAGGGCCTCTGGGGCGAGGACGGCTCGCGGGTGCTGGACGGCATCCGGCCGACCGACTTCGACGTCCTCGAGAGCGGCGGCTGCGAGGCGGGCTACGACTGCGTGAGAAACCCCGATCGATAGAACGGAGACGGACATGCCCGATCTGGTCGAAGCGGCCATGCGGCTCGAGGGAGCGGTCAAGAAGTACCTGGACGAGGATCCCGAGCTCGAGGCGGTCATGCGCCGGATGGAGCCGCTGCTCAAGCGCATCTACGACGGCGACGTGCCGCCCCAGAGGGTGTTCGAGTCGATCGCCTCCAGGCACTCCGAGGCCTTCGAGAAGCACGACGACCTCGAGGAGGCCTTCGAGGCCCTGGACGAGGCCTACGATGCGGCCCACCTGAAGCAGATCCGCGACTCGGTGGGCTCGCGCTTCGTCGAGCACCTGGACGAGAAGTGGACCCGGCGCGACTGTCCGGCCTGCGGCTCCAGGGTCTGGACAGTCCCCAAGTGCCTGTTCGAGCTCCGGGAGTACTCCGGCGGGGCGCTGGTCATCGGCGGCGACATGAACCTCTTTGCGGTCGTCCCGGTCGTCTGCGAGAGCTGCGGCTACACGCACTTCTTCTCGGCCACCCGGGCTGGACTGCAGAAAGCAGACGCCGACTGGCCGCGCCTGCCGGCCAGGCGATGATGAGAGCGCGGGCAGGACGCGGTCAGATCTCGTAGCCGATGCCGAACCTGAAGGTGATGGACATGGGGACGGAGAAACTCGTGAGGTCGTACATCATGAAGCCGGCGCAGAAGCTCAGGGTCAGGCCGTCTTTCACATTGGCCTTGATGCCCATGTCGACCATCATGCCGAGCTTGATCTCGTTGTTCGATTCGAAACACAGGCCCTCGTTGCAGGCCTTGCTCTTGACGAAGAGGGGGCCGACCATGGGGTTGGCGTGGAAGCGGACCTTGCCTCCGACGCTCTGCTGGAATCCGAGCATGAGCGGCACGATGGACAGGGTGGACGGGAGGTCGTACTCCTCGTCTCGGTACTCGTGTTCGATGTATCCCGAGGCGAAGCTCAGGCTGGTCTTGGTCATGTCGCCTCGATGAAGCGCAAACGAGCAGGCGCCCCGGAACCCGAATCCAAACTTGAGCGGATCGCCGAGCGGCAGCAGGAACATGCCGCTTCCCTCGAAGGACATGCCGTGGAATGAGGCCGCGGTCTGCAAGCTCGCGTCCTGGGCCGAGGCTGCGGGCGAGATCGAGAGCAGCCCGACGATCACCAATGTCACCACCGTGCTTGAGGTCTTCATCTCGGTACCCTCCGGTTTGTTGCCCCATCGGGGCATGGTCAGTTCGGATAGCTCGTTCGCTTGTGCCGGCAGGCCTACGCAGGGATCGTGCCACCAGAGAGTCTTTCGTGATTTCGAGGACTTGCGTCCGGGGAAGTGGAGGATTCGCGGACGGGGTGTCCGAGAATCGCGGACACGGGGGCCTGTCAACCTGTCGCGATCTCGCGCTCCACCAGGATCGGCCCGGCGGGCTCCCGGCCCTCGACGGGTCGAAAAGCAGCGGCCTCGAAGAAGCGCCGCGCTATCGGGTTGCCCGCCTTGACCTGGGCGCGCAGGAACACGGCCCCGGCTGCGCGCGCCCAGCGCTCGACCGCGCCGAGCAGGGCGGTCGCCAGGCCCGAGCGCCGGTGCTCCGGGGCCACCCACAGCGCCGCCACGCAGGCGTGCTTCGATCCGGACTGCTCGAAGAAGCCCACCGCCATGCCGACCGCGCTGTCGCCATCGAAGGCCAGCGCGCAGAAGGACTCCTCGCCCGCGACGTTGGCCTGCAGCCTCCGCTGCCAGGCCGCCTCGGGCATGGCCCGCGCCTTCTCCAGGCTCTCCTCGAAGGCGTACGGCGCGTCGGCCAGCGCCCGCAGGCGCAGCGACTTGACCAGGTCAGCGTCCTTCAGGCTGATCGGCCGTATCCTGATCGCCGCATTCTTCACCGAGGCTCCTGACCGACTGACCGACATGACGCCGGCCGCTTTTTCGGCTAGCATGACAGCATGAAGCCCGGAAGTCCACGCCCAGGCCGTCTCCTGGCCGCCCTGCTGGCGGTCATGCTGGTCCTCGCGGGCTGCTCGTCCGGAACGGGCGGCGCTTCGGACGCATCCAACGCGGGCGAGCCGGACGCGGCAGCCGACGACGGCCCCCTCGACGCCGGAGCGCCGGACGCGGCGGCCGACGACGGCGGCCCCCTCGACGCCGGGGATGCGGCCGGGGGCGATGGGCTCGATACCGACGGGGACGGCGGTCCGATCGAGCCCTGGTCCTGGTGCCCGGACGCGTCCGCCTACCACGGCGGCTCCTGGGACTGGACGATCCAGGCCGGCGAGGCGGCCGTCTACTGCGTCTACTGCAGCCCCTCGGCCGACTCGGCGAGGCTGGCTCTCGAGCTGCAGCGCAAGGCCGAGCTGCGCGTCGTCCCGGGCGACTACCCGATCCCGCCGGATGTGGGCGAGTACGCCTTCCGCCTGCCCGTCTGCCTGCGCTTCGTCGAGCCCGACACCCAGCCCCTGATTGCCGATCCGGGGCTCCTGACGGTCAGCCAGTCCCTGCGCAACGGGGTGCCTTACCTGCACTTCCTGATCGAGCAGCCCCTGCAGACGCGGTCGGGCGAGGGCTGGCTCTTCAAGGCCAACCTGGTGAAGCCGGCCGAAGACGGCCAGACCCGCTTTTCCCTGGACGGCTCCTTCCCCGGCCCGACCGCAGAGCTCGCGGTCGCGATGCAGATCTGCGAGCTGCCCTGCGGGTACGCAGACGACGTCCGCGAGCTCGCCTCCTGCCGCTTCGACGGGGTCCCGCCCGAGCGCCACCGGCTGGTCTTCGCGGGCGGCGAGATCGATCTGCGCCTGCGGATAAGCCCCGGCTACACCATGGTCGGCCAGCTGCCAGCCCTGTTCGAGCGCGCCGAGGGCGATCTCGACGGCCAGCCCTTCCAGCAGGCAGACTACTGGAAGCTCGCCTTCACCGGCGGCATCCAGCACTACCTCAACCGGCACTTCCTGCTGCTCTTCGATCAGCCCATCGGCGCAGCCTGCGGCCTGAAGGCGGAGAACCTGGACGTCTTCTGCTCGGCCCCCCCGGCCCGGCTGGCGACCGTCGGCTGCGACCTCGCCGAGATCGAGCAGCGCCAGATCAGCGAGGAGAGCTGGGAGGAGCTGCCCTGAGCCCCGTCAGGGCTCGCAGACCTCCAGGGGCGTCGCGTACCAGCCTCCGGCCTCCTCCCAGCTGAGCGTCCAGATCAGTTCCGCACCGTCTGGCAGCGGGACGAGCACCCCCGGCCCGGCGTCGCCGTCCCGCTCGGTGAGGCGGATCTCGCCGCTCGTGAGCTCGCCCTGATCGGACAGGCTGCTCAGGTAGATCTCGCCCCGGTACTGGTCCGAGTCGCGCTCGTCCTGCCACGCGAGCAGGTAGCCCGGGCCGACCGGCAGCAGCCAGGGGTAGGCCGAGTTGCCCTCGGCGTCGGTCACGCGAACCGGCGATCCGACAAGCTCGCCGAGGGCGTTCAGGCGGGCGAAGAAGATCTCCGCGTTGCCGGCCTGATCGTCGACCCAGGCGGCCGCGAAGCCGTCGCCGGCCACCAGGTGGCCCGGCATGTAATGGGGCGTCGGGGACAGCGAGGCCGGCGTGCCCAGCAGGGTCCCGTCGAGCTGCAGGCGGGAGAACAGCATCTCGTCGTCCAGGGTGTAGAGCAATCCCAGCTCGCTGCCCGTCCAGGCGAGGCCCCTGGCGGTCGAGTGCTCGGTCTGATGGATGACCTCCTGCTCGGGGACGGTCGCCTGGCCGGAGGCGTCGATCCGCGCCAGGTAGATGTCGTGGTGACCGCCGGCCTGCTTGGTCCAGACCACGATGTACTCCGTACCGGTGTGGACCAGGAGGGGATCCCGGTCGTGCCACTCGTTGCCGAGCTCCAGTGGCGTGCCGAGCACGCTCCCGTCCGCAGCCAGGCGGAGGAAGTAAATGGCCAGATCGAGCTCCCAGGCCAGGGCGTAGGCGCCCCCGGCGCAGACCAGGCTCGGGGTCTTGTCCGTCTCGTACCCCAGCGAGACCTCCGAGCCGATCGGCTGGCCCGCGGTGGAAAGCCGCGCGAAGTGCATGGCTCCGGACTGGATGCGGATCACGCCGATCTCCGAGCCGCAGGCCACCGCGGCCACCCCGTCCGGCGTGATGTCCGCGGCGATCTGGAAGTCCGCGCCCGTCCGGTGGGGCTCGTCGGTCCGGCCGTCGCAGTCGTCGTCGATCGCGTTGCAGGCCTCCGCCGGCGGGACGCAGTCCCCGTAAGTGCAATCCACCCCGCAGACCCGCGACCCGACCGTCCCGCAGGCCGTGTCGCAGTCGCCGGCCGTGCCCTGGACGCACTCGAAGCCCTCATCCGCCTCGCCGTCGCAGTCCTGGTCCAACCCGTCGCAGATCTCCTCGGGCGGCTGGCATTCCGCCCAGGCGCAGTCCACGCACTCGCTCGTGCCCTGGGTGTCGCAGGTCGTCTGGCAGGCCCGGGGGACATCCCAGGGCTGGCACTCGAAGCCCTCGTTCACCTCCCAGTCGCAGTCGTCGTCCTTCATGTTGCACAGCTCGGGCGCGCCGTCGTACACGTCCGGGTCGTGGTCGTCGCAGTCCAGCCCGTCGCACATCAAGCCCACCTGGCCGTCGCCGTCCTCGTCGAGCGGCTCGTAGGCGCACTCGCCGGTCTCCAGGTTGCAGATATCCACCGTGCAGAATTCGTAGTCCTGGCAGTCCTCGTCCGAGGTGCAGGGCAGGGACTCGGCGCAGGCCCCTTCCGCCAGCAGGTTCCAGCTCTCGCAGTCCATCTGCTCGGCTGCCCTGGCGCACTGCTCCTCGTCCTGGCCGGTCAGGTAGGTCGGCAAGGTCGTCGTGCACTCGTCCGTCTCGCTGTCGTAGCCCATGTTCTGGCGGAGACACTCGCAGAACATGCAGGTCTCGGACTCGCAGTAGCCGCGCCAGCACCCGAGGATCTCGTCCCACAGCGCGTCGCACTCCGACTGGAGTACACTCTTGCATCCGGTCGCGGCCAGCATTGCGAGCGCGATCGCCGCGACGAGGGCCATTCTTCCCACGCGGTTCATGATACCCTCCCGTCGTCGAGGCCTCGATTGTAGCCGGCTTTTGCCCGGCAAGGAATAGCACACCGTGGCCGAGGCATCCGCGCTGTCGCGTTCACCACCACCCGGGCTTCGCCCGACCTCCCCCATCAGGGGGAGGTGGATTTTCCAATGTGCACAGAGTGTTATCCGTCCCTCCCCTGGTGGGAGGGACCGGCCGAAGGCCGAGGGAGGGGAACGCGTAGCCTGGTCAATCATCGTGATTGCGTGCCATTTCACGGCCAAATCATGGGGTGTTTTCTTTTCCTGACTTGCGCAAACCCGCACAGCAAGCGCATTT
>JAFGRB010000034.1 GCA_016935365.1 Deltaproteobacteria bacterium | reverse complement strand
GGCTTCGCCCGGCCCCTCCCACCAGGGGAGGGGCGTTTCATCTTGTGAACGTAGGACAAAAACCCCTTCCCCCTGGAAGGGGGAAGGGGGATCTCGAAGACTGAGAGTGGCGGCCCCAACGGGGCCTTCCAGGCGTGTATGCCCCCTTTGGAGGGGGCTTCCGAATACCTCGCCCTCTGGGCGAGGTTGATTATTTCCGGGGGTGCAAAGCAACCCCTCAATCTTCCCTCAGCGCCTGGGCGCCGGCTCGGCAGGCTTGTCGGGCGCGGGTGGCTCTTTTTTCGGCTCGTCTTTCTTCGGCTCGGCCTGGCCGGCTTGCCCGGGCTTCTTCTCCTCCGGCTCGCCTGGCAGCCTGCGGATGCGGTACATCTCGGGCCGCTCCCGCACGATGCGCCGGTACCAGTGCTCGGGGTAGGGCGGGTGCGTGATCTTGCCGTGCTCGTCGCGCACGTTGCCATCCAGGAACTTGACGAACAGCTCCTGGCCCAGCCTCCGCCAGCGGGTCACGGTCCGCTCGGCCTGCCGATGCGAGTAGCGGGTCAGGTACTCGCGGGCCAGCGCGGGCGCCCGACGGTACAGGTCGAGCGCTGCTCGCTCCACCTCTGGCTGGTCCGCCAGGAAGCTGCCCTCCAGCTGGCGCTGCTCCCTGCGGATGATGGGGATCATGTCCCGGTAGCGCGTATAGGCCCAGTTGGAGACCCAGTTGAAGACCCAGAAAGCGGAGTCCCAGGAGAAGGTCTCGAAGTCGGCCGTGCCCACCGCGTAGGCACTGGGGGCCGACTGGATCCCGCAGTACATCGGGATGTAGACGGTCGAGTTGGTGTCGTCCACCCCGAACCAGAACACGCCGCCGATCGGATCGGGCAGTGCAGAGCGAGCCTGGGCCACGAAGGAGAAGCCGGTCTGCTGGGTGGAGGTGGCCCGCTCATTGGTGTACTGCACCCCGTCGAGCTCCCAGTATAAGGGGCGCCAGCGGTAGGGCAGCTCGAAGGGCCCGGCACCCACGCCCTGGTGCAGGTCGAGCTCGGTCCCCTCGAAGTGATCTCGCATGAGCTCCATCACGTCCCAGACCCCGAGCTTGCGGTCTGGCTTGATCCACAGCGGCAGCGGCGCGGCGCCCTCGACGCCCATGATGTAGTCGGACGAGAGCTTCAGAGAAGGAGCCGCGCGCCGAAACATGGCCCAGACGCGCGCCTCGCAGATCCGAAGCGCCTTCCAGGTCATCGGCGCATAGGCGTCGGCGAAGCTGAACTCCGAGTCCTTGCCGTTGAAGTAGCCCTTCTGGCGAGCAAAGGCGATCACGTCCTTGGAGTAGAGGCAGTTGCGGCTGTCCCGGAGCGGGAAGCGCCGGATGCGAGCCTGATTGGCGTGTGCCGAGATGTAGCCGTCGGGGATGCGCCGCGCCACCCATGCAGCTCCCTTGCCGCCCTTGCCCTTGCCGACCATCTCCATGATCCAGACCTCGCGGGGATCGGAGATGGAGAACGATTCGCCCTCGCTGTAAAAGGTGTACTTCTCGGCCAGCTCGCCCATGATCTCGACCGCCTGGCGAGCCGTGCGGGCGCGCTCCAGGGCGACGAACATCAGGCTGCCGTAGTCGATTCGGCCCTCGGGATTCGTGAGCTCCTCACGGCCGGTGAAGGTGGTCTCGCCGACCGAGACCTGGTGCTCGTTCATGTTGCCGACCACGGCGTAAGTTTCCGCCACCTCGGGGATCTCGCCCAGGTACTTGCCCGTGTCCCAGTCGTAGATGGGCCGCATGGCGCCCGGAGGATGCTTGCGCGCCGGTCTGCAGACGAGCTCTCCATAGAGCTCGTGGGAGTCGGCAGCATAGGAGATCATGGTGGAGCCGTCGCTGCTCGCGCCTCGGGTGATGAGGAAGTTGGTGCAGGGGAGTGCCTCCGCGCAACAGACGATCAGCGCGAGTGCAACTGCCAGGGCGATCGATGCTCTTGTCATGGTCTCTCCGTGAATCGGGATTCTCTGTCGCCTGGCTTGTACCAGAAACCGACTCCGAATTCAAAACACAGGCTGGACTGGGAAGCCGAAGATCCCTAGACTGCAGTCTGGAGGCGTCCATGGCAAGACGAGCTGGCTGCTGGCTCCTCATACCCTTCTGGTCGCTAGGCGCGCTCTTGCTGGCGGCTTGTCCGGGCGCGCCCAGGCCGGACGGCAAGCCGAAGGCCCAGATTTCCGAGCGAGACGCCGCACTGAGCGCCTTGGGCGAGTCACGGCAGAAGATCCTGGGCATGAAGGCGCAGGCAAGGAAGACCGGCGATCTCGTGGCGCAGAGCTGCATGGATGAGAGGATCGCCGCGATCGAGGGCTTGCAGCGGATCGTCGAGTCGTGCTCGGAGGGCGGGCAAGGTGACGCGGAGGCCCGGGAGCAGACAATCGCCAAGATCCGGATCGCCCGAGGCAAGGCGCCCGCGCTGGTCTCCGAGGCCCGCGCCTGCCTGAACCAGGCCGGGGACGTGCCGCTCGGCCAGACCCGTGTCCAGATCGAGGTGGATCCAGACTCTCCCACGGACGGGCCCAAGCTCTCGGAAGATCCTCTGATCCGCGGCTTTCACCTGATGTTCCGAGTGCGGACCAAGAAGTCGAGCACGGGACAGACCGGGGCGATCCTCGTCTTCCGGAATCAGGTCGAAGCACCGGACAGCCTGGCCGGATTGCACATCGCGCTCGACGAGACGACCTGCACCCAGGAGTCGCCCCACGACAGGGCGGTGCTCGACGCGGGCGCGGATCGCGAGGTCTTCCGGGCTCCGATCCCGGCTGGCACGCACCGAGTGATTTGCCGGATCGAGTACCGCTGCGCCCGGGCAGAGAAGCGTTTTCGGCTCAGAGCATCGAGCGGACAGGACATAGAGATGGCTGCTGGCAAGACCACGCTGGTCGAGATCATCGCCACACTCACCGACAGGCCGCTGCCGCCCAAAGTGCCCTTCGAGACGCTGGAGAAGGCCGGAGGAGGAGGAGGAGGAGAGGAGAGGTGAGGATGTCAGAGCCCACCGACCTCCCGATGCCAGCACACTACGATCCCCTGCAGTGCGAGCAGGCGGACTATGTGCCCGACCCAGGCGCGCTACAGGAAGAGGCACTGGCCTGGGCGAGAAGCCACGATATCGAGCCCGCCGGTAGCGATGCCAGGCGCAGCCACCTGCTGGTCATCGACGATCAGATCGACTTCAGCTTTCCGTCCGGCGCCCTTTTCGTGGGCGGCCGCTCGGGCCGGGGCGCGATGGATGCCCAGCGCGCGCTGGTGGAATTCGTCTACCGCAACCTGGGTCGCATCGCGGAGATCACCTGCACGCTCGACTCCCACGTGCCCTTCCAGATTTTCTTCCCCGCCGCCCACCTGACTGGCGGGGGTGTGCACCCGCCGCCGAACACGCCCGTATCGGCCGATGACTACAAGCAGGGCCGCTTGCGACCCAACCCGGCCATGGCATGGCAGCTCGGCGTGGATGCGGAGTGGCTCGAACGGCAGTTCGTCTACTACTGTGAGCAGCTCGAGGCTGAGGGCAAGTATCAGCTATTCCTGTGGCCCTACCACTGCTTGCTGGGCAGCGAGGGCCATCGACTCAGCGGGGTGGTGGATCAGGTCCGCCTCTTCCACGGCTTTGCCCGCCAGGCGGCCAACCGGCCCGTGCTCAAGGGAGACAACCCGCTTTCCGAACGCTACTCGGTCTTCCGGGAGGAGGTTGCGACCTGCTTCGACGGACGGCCGATACCGGGCCTGCAGGGTAGCGGGGCCCTCGTCGAGACGCTGCTCCAGTCCGACGCGCTTCTGCTTGCGGGCCTGGCATCCAGCCACTGTCTCAAGGAGAGCATCACCGACCTGCTGGTCGAGATCCGCAAGCGTAACCCGGCCATGGTGGACAGGATCTACATCCTGCGAGATTGCAGCGCGGCTGTGGTCATCCCGGATGGGCCGGACTTCACCGAGCAGGCTGAGAAGGCCCTGGACGAGTTCGCCGCTGCTGGAATGCACGTCGTCGACTCGACGACGCCGATGGCTGCATGGCCAGGCATGGTTGCCTAGGAGGGGGTTCGCATGTCCGGGCAGACGATCGCGGTCTTCGGCGGTAGCTTCAACCCCCCGTGTCGCCATCACCTCGCCGTGGTCGAGCAGCTCTGCGAGCGATTCGACAGGGTCGTGGTGCTGCCCTGCGGTCCGAGACCAGACAAGCCGATCACCGATGACGTAGAGCCCGTCTACCGCGCGACCATGGTGGACATGGTCTTCCAGGGCCTCGGGCGGGTGGAGGTGGATCTGAGCGATCTGGAGGCCAGTACCTTCACCCGGACCTGGGACCTCCAAGAGCGCTTCAGCTCCGAAGGGGAAGTATACCACGTGGTGGGCACGGATCTCGTCCAGGGCGGGAAGACCGGCCAGAGCGTGATCCACCGGGAGTGGTACCGGGGCGAGGAGCTGTGGGCAGGCTGCCGGTTTGCGGTCGTCGACCGGCCGGGCTTCGAGATCGACCCGGACGATCTGCCTCCATTGCATGTCCGCATCCCGGCCTGCGCTGCCGGATCGAGCTCCGCGGTACGCGAGGCCGTCTTCCAGCGGCGCGACGTCTCGACGCAACTCGTCGCGCGGGTGCTCGACTACATCCAGCGCCACAACCTCTACCGCGGGACACACGCGTCCCGCTCGACGCGGCTCGAGCTGGCGGACATTCGCTGCCGGCTGCACTACGATCCGTGGAACGACAAGGCCCGCGAGCTGGCGGCCGGAACCGAGGAGAGTCCGGATCCAAACCTCATCCTGGTCTTCGGCGGCGACGGCACGATGCTGCGGGCCATCCGCTCCCACTGGCGCAACCGGCTGCCGTTCTTTGGGGTCAACTCGGGGCACCTGGGATTCCTGCTCAACCAGCAACACCCGTCCGGGTACCTGGGCCAGCAGGTTGCCTGCGAGCACTTGCCCCTGCTGTGGGTGGAGTGCGAGGCCGATACGGGCGAGCGCAGCCAGGCCCTGGCCTTCAACGATGCCTGGGTGGAGCGGGCCACCGGCCAGACCGCCTGGATCCGCGTGGAGGTGGACGGGCAGATCCGACTGGAGCGGCTCATATCCGACGGGGCGCTGGTGTCGACCGCAGCGGGCTCCACCTCCTACGCCAGGGCCATGGGGGCATCGCCCATGCCACTCAACACGCCCGCGTTGCTGCTGGTGGGCTCCAACGTGCTCCAGCCGGCCTTCTGGCGGCCGGCCGTGCTGCCGGACAGCGCATCGATCGCCCTGACGACGCTGGATCCGGACAAGCGGCCGCTCAGGGCCTATATCGACGGCGTGGACCAGGGTCTGGTCCGGTCTTTGCGGGCGAGGGTGAGCCGGATCGCCTCCGTGGAGCTGGCCTTCGATCCGCACCGCGATCCTGCCGAGAAGCTGGCCCGGATCCAGTTCCCCCTGAGAGAGGAATGATTGCGCTCCATGACCACACTCTACCGGCAAAACCTGACCCTGCTGACCGACCTCTACCAGCTCACCATGGCCTACGCATACTGGAAGACGGGCCTGGCCGACCGCGAGGCGGTCTTCCACCTGAGCTTCCGAAAGAAGCCATTCCAGGGAGGCTACGCCATCGCCTGCGGTCTGGAGACGGCCTGCGAACTGCTATCGGGCTTCGGCTTCGACGACGAGTCGCTCTCCTACCTGGCGAGCCTGGCCGGAAACGACGGCAAGCCTTTATTCGAGCCGGGATTTCTCGACTACCTGGCCGATCTCAGACTGGGCTGCGACGTGCACGCAGTGCCTGAGGGCTCGGTGGTCTTCCCCCACGAACCGCTGCTCCGGATCAAGGGGCCTATCGCCCAGTGCCAGATCGTGGAGACGCCGCTTCTGAACTGCATCAACTTCGAGACCCTGATCGCCACCAAGGCAGCCAGAATCTGCCTGGCGGCGCGCGGCGATCCAGTGCTCGAATTCGGCCTCCGCAGAGCCCAGGGCGCTGACGGTGGGCTTCATGCGAGCCGGGCTGCTTTTGTCGGTGGTTGCAGCTCGACCTCCAACGTGCTGGCCGGCAGACTGTTCGACATCCCCGTCAAGGGCACCCATGCCCACTCCTGGGTCATGTGCTTCGACGATGAGCTGAGCGCGTTCGAAGCCTATGCCGCCGCCATGCCCAACAACTGTGTCTTCTTGGTCGACACCTACGACACCATCCAG
Source organism: Deltaproteobacteria bacterium (assembly GCA_016935365.1). GTDB lineage: Bacteria > Myxococcota > B64-G9 > B64-G9 > B64-G9 > JAFGRB01. The sequence goes on along the minus strand of JAFGRB010000034.1, from coordinate 10,429 downwards.
GGCGTGCACCACGCGATCCAGGTAGGCGAGCAGCTTCGTGCCCAGGGTCACGAGATGGTCGGGATCCGTCTCGACAGCGGAGACCTCGCCTTTCTGAGCATCGAGGCCAGGAAGCTCCTGAACGAGGCGGACTTTGCTGATGCAGCCATCCTGGCGTCCAACGACCTGGACGAGCACATCATCTCCAGCCTGAAGCAGCAGGGCGCCACTATCGCCGTCTGGGGTGTGGGCACCAAGCTGGCCACCGCCTTTGACCAGCCAGCCCTCGGCGGGATCTACAAGCTCTCGGCCATCCGGGATGAGAAAGGCCTGTGGCAGCACAGGCTCAAGCTCTCTGAGCAGGCCATCAAGATCTCCACGCCGGGCATGTTGCAGGTCCGCCGGTACTACTCGGAAGGCGGTGAGCCCGTCGGCGATTGCATCTTCGACGAGATCCTGGGCATGCCTGCCGCCGGGGTCACGATCGTGGATCCCTCGGACTCCACGCGTCGAAAGAGCGTCCCGGCGGATGCCTGGTGCGAGGACCTGCTGCTGCCCGCATTCGAGGCTGGCCGGCGCGTGTACGATCCGCCCGGAGCACGGGCAGCCCGGGAGCGAAGCCAGCGCGAGCTCGGCCGCTTCCACGCCGGGATCAAGCGCCTGGTACACCCCCATCAGTACCCCGTGGGGCTCGAGAAGGGGCTGTCCGAGCTCAAGCACCGACTGATCTGCGAGGCGAGGGGAATCGAATGAGAGTCGTCAAGGTCGCTGCGGCCGTCCTCAACCAGACTCCCCTGGACTGGAATGGCAACTCGAAACGAATCCTGGCCTCCATCGGCGAGGCCCGCGATCGAGGGGCGAGCATCCTGTGCCTGCCCGAGCTGTGCATCTGCGGCTACGGCTGTGAGGACGCTTTTCTCTCTCCCGCCGTGGCGGAGACCTCGCTGGCCATCCTGGTAGACGAGATCCTGCCGGCCAGTGCCGGCATGCTCGTCTCGGTCGGCCTGCCGCTTCGCTACCGGCGAGCTCTGTTCAACACGGCCTGCTTGCTCGTCGACGGCCATCTGGCCGGCTTCGCGGCCAAGCAGTACCTGGCTAGATCGGGTATCCATTACGAACCGCGCTGGTTCGAGGCCTGGCCGGAGGACCAGCAGGCCAGCGTGGAGATCGGCGGCCGGCAGGTACCTCTGGGTGACATCTTCTTCGAGTGCGACGGCGTTCGGATCGGCTTCGAGATATGTGAGGACGCTTGGGCGGCCGAACGGCCCGGAGGCGATCTGGCCGCACGGGGCGTGGACATCCTCCTGAACCCATCCGCCAGTCACTTCGCGTTCGGGAAGTACGAGGTCCGAAAGCGGCTGGTGCTCGAGGGCTCCCGCGCGTTCGGCGTGACCTATGTCTACTCCAACCTGATCGGCAACGAAGCCGGCCGCGCCATCTACGACGGGGGAGCGCTGATCGCCTCCGGCGGCCAGATGCTCGCCGCTGGACCGCGCTTTTCGTTTCTCGACTTGCACGTCACCACAGCCTCGATCGATCTGGACGCGGCTCGGGCTCGACGGGCACGGGACACCTCGGTGCGACCCGACCTGAACGAGGACGGGCCTCGCAGGGTGATGGTCGAGGGCTTCAGCGTGCCGATCTCGACTCCGGAAGTCTGCGATCCCAAATGGCCGGTCTGGGAGCAGCGCTCCAGCCTCAAGGAGGAGGAGTTCACCCGTGCCGAGGCCCTCGCACTGTTCGACTACCTTCGCAAGAGCCGATCGAGCGGGTTCGTGGTCTCGCTGAGCGGCGGGGCAGACTCGGCAGCCGTGGCCTGCCTGGTCTGGTGCATGCTGGGCCTGGCCAGAGACGAGCTGGGAGATGTGGAGCTCTCCCGCCGGATCGGCCGGCCGGAGCTTGCCGGGAATCTAGCGCTCGATAGCCTGTTGACCTGCGCCTACCAGGCCACCGCCAACAGCTCCCAGACAACGCGTGACGCGGCCCGGCAGGTGTCCGCTAGCCTGGGCGCCGGCTTCCACGAGATCGATGTCGAGGAGCTGGTCCAGGGCTACGTGGCCAGGGTCGAGAAGGCCCTGGAGCGCCCCCTCACCTGGGACCGCGACGATCTGGCCCTGCAGAACATCCAGGCGCGCACCAGGGCGCCCTCGGTCTGGATGCTGGCCAACCTGCACAACGCGCTCTTGCTCGCCACGAGCAACCGCTCCGAGGCGGCCGTGGGCTACGCCACCATGGACGGGGACACCTGCGGCGGCCTGAGCCCGATAGCCGGCGTGGACAAGACCTTCTTGCGCCAGTGGCTGCGCTGGATGGAGCGAACAGGACCGATCGGTCTGCAGCCGATCAAGGCACTCGAAGCGGTCAACGCCCAGCAGCCCACGGCCGAGCTCAAGCCGATCGAGTGCGGACAGACCGACGAGTCGGATCTGATGCCCTACGAGCTGCTCGACGCGATCGAGCAGGCCGCCATCCGCGACAAGCAGATGCCGCTGGAGGTCTACCAGCTCTTGCAGGGGCGCTTCACCGATGTGCACGCGGTGCAGCTCGCGGAGTGGATCGAGCGCTTCTTCCGGCTTTGGAGCCGCAACCAGTGGAAGCGCGAGCGCTACGCGCCCTCGTTCCACCTCGACGACGAGAACCTGGACCCGAGGACCTGGTGCCGCTTTCCGATCCTCTCGGGCGGCTTCGAGCGCGAGCTCGCCGAGCTCCTGCAGCATGTGCAGAGTGCAGAGGGGGGCTGAACGGACACTCGGCCACAGGACGTCATGGCACCGGAAGATCGGGAGCGCGCCGCACACGAGGAGCGCGTCTGGTTGAGACTGACGCGCTGCTGCAACAACCGCTGCCTCTTCTGTCATGACAACCTCGCGCAGGTCGGCGAGCGCTTCGTGCCTGCAGGTGAGCTCGAGAAGGCCATGCGCGCAGGAGGCGCCCAGGGTCAGCGTGAGCGCCTCATCCTGTCGGGCGGTGAGCCCACGCTGCACCCCGGCTTCGTCGAGCTCGTCGAGCTCGGCTCGGCCCTGGGTTACTCCTGGATCCAGGTGGTGACCAACGGCCGGATGTTCGCATACAGGCGTTTTGCCAGCCGGGTCGCTCAGGCGGGCTTGAACGAGGCCACGTTCTCCATCCACGGGCACACGGCTGCGCTGCACGACCGGCTGGTGGGCGTGCACGGCGCTTATGAGCAAGCCCTGGCCGGCATGGACAACCTGTGCTCATTCGGTGTGGTCGCGAACGTGGACGTGGTCATCAACCGGCTCAACCTCGACGCGCTCCCGGAGATGATCGAACTCTTCTGCCATAGAGGAGTGGGGGAGTTCGACCTGCTGTGGATGGTCCCCTTCGGCCGGGCCTGGGAAAACCGCTCGCTGCTCGGCTTCGAGCCCATCGACGCTCGGCCCATCCTTCACGAGACCATCTGTCGCGCGAGAGCGCACGGCGCAGTGGTCTGGACCAACCGTCTGCCGCCCGAGCTTCTCGAGGGGCACGAGGAGCTGATCCAGGATCCCCACAAGCTGCAGGATGAGGTCCGTGGCAGGCAGCAGGAACTGGAAGCCTGCATGGCCGGTGAGCCCATGGCTTGCCGGCAGGCCGAGCGCTGTGGGCGCTGCTTCATCCGGGATTTCTGCAACTGTGTTCACGGCTTCCAGTCGCTGGTGGATCACCGGGCATGCGAGGCCGGTGAGGTCAGCGCCGATCTGCTCGCCGGTGTGCAAAGGCTGCGCATGTCGGCAGAGAGCTTCGAGCAGGCCCTGGCCGTCCTGCGGACCCAGCTCGAGACAGAGCCGATCGAGCTCGTGATCGAGCTCGGTTCATCGTGCGAAGGGGACCCGAGGGATCTCGCCTGGCCGGAAGGCGTCCAGCTCTTGCGCGTGGCGAGCCGGGAGCCTGACTGCCTGGAGAAGATGCTGGAGCTCGATGGGCTGGAGATGGAGATCGTCCTCGATGCGGAGAGCGCAGCCTGGATTCTGCGACGAAGCGAGGACTTGCGCGCGCGACCGGCGGGCTTGATCGTGTCGCTTCGACCCGTATCCAGCCTGGCCGAGCTCGATCGGGTAGGTGTCGATCCTCGACGAGCGCTGGCGCCTCTGGCCGGCTCTGGGCTACGCCTGCTCGGGATGCCCGCCTGTCTGGTCGAGGGCGCCGAGATGCTGTGCGAGACGCCAGCGCTTCCGGCCGACGTTCTGGGTACGGATCGTCGATGTGATCTGGCGCTGCTCTGCGAGTTCTTCGCCCGATGCCTCTACCGGGTGCACTCCTTGCGCTGTCAGGCATGCACGCTTCTGCCCGGCTGCCCCGGCCTGCCGATCCACTATGCTCGCGCATTCGGTCTGGGGCTGCTGCAGCCTCGGTTGGACCTTGACTTGACCGCCTCTTTAGCCTGAGATTACAATAACAAAAGAGGTGACCAGCTTCCGAGGTCGCCATTGCGATTGGGGGTCTGTGATGAGACGCGGCCCTTGGATCTTGGAGTGCATCTGCCTGCTCGCCATTTCTGCCTCGTACAGCGCCTGCAGCGATGCGACCAGCTCACCCGACTCCTCGGTGATCCTGTGCACGCTGGACACCGATTGTCCCGGAACGATGATCTGCGACAACGGGGTGTGCCGCGAGCCCATCTTCTGCGGTCCTGACGGTTCATGCCCCGACGGCATGGTCTGCATAGACGGCCTGTGCGTCGCCGGGAATCCCGATGGGGGCGTCGACGGGGGCGATGGAGGTGATGGCGGTGACATCGGCCCCATGCCGGACATCGAGATCCTCGAGCCTGTGCTCAGCGAGGGGATCTACCAGATCAACTTCGGCAACGTGGCCCTGGGGATCCCGCTGGAGAAGCAGGTCCAGATCCGCAATGCAGGCGACGCGACACTCCAGATACTCGATCTCAGCTTCGAGCTGGGTACCGACGTCGAGGACTTCAGTGTACCTGCGGAGATCACCGACGCGTTGCCGCTGGTGATCGAGCCGGGCGGCCAGACCACGATCGACATCCGCTACGCCGCGAGCGACGGGCTGACCGACCATGGCATCCTGGACATCATCTCGAACGACCCGGACGAGGCCCTGGTCAAGATACACTTGCTGAGCGAGTTCAAGGGCGAGGCCATGATCCATGTTCAGCCGATCTCGCTCCGATTCGGCGAGGTGCCGGTGGGCACCTCCAGCCAGCCGCTGTCCTTCACCGTGTCCAACCAGGGCACGGGCAATGCGCTGCTGACGGTGGAGGACATCCGCTTTGGGCTTCTCGGCAACGCGGACTTCGGGCTCACGGTGATCGACGCGGACAACCAGGTCGTCTCTCCGCCGACACTGCTCAACAACGGCGACTTCCTCGATGTGGAGGTCGTCTACCATCCCCAGCAGAGGGAAGAGGACGCCGATCAAGTGCTGGTCATCTCGGACGACAGCACCCATCCGAGCGTGGGAGTAGACATCACCGGAAGGGGTGTCCTGGGTGATCTCGCCATTCAACCCAATCCGGTGGATATGGGCCGGGTGAGACTGGGCGAGATGCGAGATGTGGTGGTCAGCATCTCCAATACCGGCGGCGCCTCTCTGAGCGTGAGTGGAGTCGAGCTCGAGAACGCGAGCCAGGAGTGGCAGCTGAGCTCGAGCGTGGATCTAGAAGACCTGCCGAACAACCCTTACACCCTGGCGGCGGGAGAATCGCTCGAGGTCACACTGGCCTACACGCCGACCGACGTGGGCTCGGACGAGGGGGACCTCGTGGTGACCAACAGCACCGAGGAGCCTCGCAGATCGGCCTCGCTGCATGCCGAGGGCTACATCCCGGCCTCGGTGCAGACCGAGCCAGATCCCCCGGAGGCCCAGTTCGGCTACGTCCAGCTGGACTTCGCCACCGGAAGGCGAGAGACGGCCAGCCGGGAGATCACGATCCGCAATGTCGGCGGCGAGCCGCTCGTCGTCTCCAGCATCCAGCTCGCGGACGCCACCAGCAGCGAGTACACTTTCAACCCCGACAGCATGGCCGCGATCCAGAGCGGTGACAGCGAGCTGCTCGAACTGCTCCTCACACCGACCAGCCAGGGGCCCAAGAACGGTGCTCTGTGGGTGGACACCAACGATCCGGATATCGCGTATCAGGGCGTCCAGGGACGCTTTCTCGTCGTGATGCAGGCCGAGGCCATCGATCCCAACATCTTCGTCACGCCGCCCGCGGCCATCGACTTCGGCGAGGTCTACGCAGGACGTGAGGTCGTCGAGACGGTCGACATCCGCAACTCCGGCTCCGGGCCGCTCGAGGTCCAGACGATCGAGATGACGACCGGCAGCTCCAACGACTACTGGCTGGACGATCTGCCCACCTTGCCCGCAACGATTCTCGGGGCAGCCAGTGTGCTGAGCTTCGAGGTCCACTATCGCCCGGCAACCTTGGGCGAGGACAGTGGAGCGCTGCTGATCAGCAACTCGGACATCGGCGCGCCCCAGGTCCTGATTGCCCTGGACGGCATGGGTGTGGGCTGCCCGCCCAACTACATCGACTGCGATGGCATCACTCAGAACGGCTGCGAGCGCTACTGCCTGCCTTCGGGAGTCGAGATATGCAACTACATCGACGATGACTGCGACTGCCAGATCGACGAGGGCTACGATCTGGACACCGACCCCGACAACTGCGGAAGCTGCAACAACTCCTGCGACATCTATCCGTATGCCCAGGGTGCCTGCGATCAGGGCGACTGCTTCCTGCTCACCTGCATCGAGGGCTACTCCGACTGCAATTCGTGGGAAGGCGACGGCTGCGAGAAGCACACCGCGGCCGACGTGGACAACTGCGGCGGCTGCGGCCACCGCTGCAGCTTCGACAACGCCGATGCCGAGTGCTATGCGGGCCGGTGCATCATGGGAGAGTGCGACCACGGCTTTGCGAACTGCGACGACCGCGATGACACGGGCTGCGAGGTGGATACGGACAAGGACGAGGCCAACTGCGGCGGCTGCGGCCATGCTTGCACCTACGCAAACGGGATCGGCATCTGCCTTGGCGGAATCTGCTTCCTCAACGCCTGCTTGCCGGGCTTCGAGGACTGCGATCGGGACTGGAACCAGCACCCGAGCAACGGCTGCGAGGTGAACCTGCTCGAGGATCCGGAGAACTGCGATCACTGTGGGAATGAGTGCCCGTCTTCCGGCGGCACGCCCGTCTGCAACAACGGCGTCTGCGGCGTATCCGACTGCGCACCCGGACTGGCGGACTGCGACGGCGACGGCGTCGACTGCGAGACGGACATCGCCAATGATCCGTACAACTGCGGCAGCTGCTTCCACGTCTGCGATCTTCCGAACTCGACCGCGGACTGCGTCAATCAGACCTGTGTGGTGGACTTTTGCGATCCTGACTGGGGCGACTGCACGAGCGCCGAGGGCTGCGAGACCGATCTGACCAGCACCGTGAACCATTGCGGCTTCTGTGGACGTGCGTGCAGCTTTCCGCATGCCGAGGCGCTGTGCGTGGATTCGGACTGCGTCATGGGCGCTTGCGAGGATCACTACTTCGACATCACGGCCGATCCTGGCTGCGAATGTGCCGAAGGGGACTATGTCTCGGACGTCTGCGCGGAGCCAGCCATCCCGGATCTGGGCAGCTTCATGGACGGCGAGCAGAGGACCTTGAGTGGCAACCTGGTGCCCGAGTTCGACGAGGACTGGTACACCTTCACGGCCATGGATAACCACACCCAGGACGTCTCCTCCGGCTCTGACTCCTACCACCTGCGGATCCTCTTCGTGACCCCCAGCGGTCCCACCAACCCGTACGCCATGGATGTGTACCGGTCCACCAACACGAGCGCCAACTGCGCGAACAAGCCTGCCCAGAAGATGTGCAGCACGCTGGTCTACGGGGAGTACAATCACTACGCCTTCAGCGGGGATCCCCCCTGGGCCTGCGGATCGACCACCGGCTGGCACGATCCGCCGCTGTGCACCAACGACTCGGCCCGCTACTGGATCCGCATCTATCGCCGGGACGGCTACGGTCTGAGCTGCGACGGCTACGAGGTGCGGATCGAGTTCACGCAGTAAGTCATTGACATCCTTGACATCCGCGGCTTGCACACCTAGGGTGCAGCTGTGCAGCTAGCGGTGTGCGCCCCTGGGGAGTGCGAATGGACTCGACGATCGAAGCTGGCAAGAACCGGGTGCGGATCGACATCGACGAGCGCGTCTACGGTCGGGATGCGGTCCTGGCAAGCGCCTACCGGTTCATCGACCGCTGCTATGTCAGGCTGGCTCGCGCGGGGAGACGCCGCCTGCAGGTGGAGCTCAAGGGCAAGCTCAAGCTCGCCAGGGCCGGGCTGGCCGAGCTGGCGGACGAGTTCGCCAACGAGCTGCTCCACCAGATGGTCCGGCACGAGGTGGCTCACAGGACGGCGGCGCTGCGAGAGGTGATCGTGGGCCGGGCCCTGCTCTCGGCCGAGCCCGTCGAGCCGGCGGACGCTCTCGCAGGGAGCGCAGAGGAAGACGATCTGGACTACCTGGACGATCCCCTGGGCATCGCGGTGCCCTGGGAGGAGAAGTATGGCGACGACGAAGGCGGATCGAAAGACTGAGCCCCGCGGCCGCGCTCGGCGCACGCTGCAGCTCGACGCTGCCATCTATCGCCGCGCAGCGCTGGAGCGAGCCCGACGAGCTTTTGGGGATCTGGCAGCGATCGAGATCACCCGCCAGGGCCGGAACCATGTGCTGCGCTTCTCGGGCATGCGATCCGCCGATGCCCAGCGCACCGTCGACGAGTTCGTCAACTACGCCTTGGCCTGCCTGGTGATCGGAGCATGAAGCCATACCGACTGGATAGCAGCGCTTGGATGCCTTTCCGGTATCGCTCGGTCGGAGACGCCGTGCTGCTGACCGGCGAAGCCGGTGGCTTCGGCTGGCTGTCTCCAGATGACTTCCAGGCCTTCCTGGCGGGTGAGCTGCCGGCGGATCATCCGGCTCTGGAAGAGCTGAGGGCGCAGGGCCTGCTTCGCAGTCCTGGCGTCGAGGCCGAGCTGATGGCCAGGCTGCGCCGACGCAGCGCGCACCTGTTCCGGGGCCCGAGCCTGCACATCGTGATCCTGACGCTGCGCTGCGACCAGGCCTGCGTCTACTGCCACGCGTCGCGCAAGCCGGCTTCCAGCCGTGGCTTCGACATGAGCGAGCAGTGCGCCGAGCGCATCCTGGACGTGATCTTCTCCAGCCCCAGCCCGGACCTGACCATCGAGTTCCAGGGAGGCGAGCCGCTGCTCAACTTCGATATCCTGCGCTATGTGGTCGAGCAGGCTTACCGGCGCAATGATGCAGGCGAGCCGCGGCGGCTCTACTTCAGCCTGGTGAGCAACTTGGCGTCGGTGACGGACGAGCAGATTGCCTTCCTGGTAGACCACGGCGTGATGGTCTGCACCTCGATCGACGGTCCCCAGGCGCTGCACGATCGCAACCGGCCATTCGCGAAGAGGTCCTCGGGCAGTACGCATCTCGCGGCCTTGAGGGGGATAGAGGCCTTCGACCAGGCCTACCGGGATCGCGGGCTGGATAGCTCACTCGCCTTTGTCAACGCCTTGGTGACCGTATCGAGAGGCGCGCTTTCGCAGCCGTGTGCCATCGTGGACGAGTACGTGCGGCTGGGGCACAAGGTCATCCATCTCCGACCGCTCAATCCCTTCGGCATGGGTCGCAAGATATGGTCTCGCCGGGGCTACTCGGCCGAGCAGTTTCTGGAATTCTACATCCAGGCACTGGACTACATCCTCGATCTCAACAGCCGCGGCGTCGAGATCATGGAGAAGATGGCCTCCATCATGTTGACCCGCATCTTGACCGATGACGATCCCAATTACATGGATCTGCGCTCGCCATGCGGCGCAGGCATCGGGCAGCTCGCCTATGACCACGACGGCCGGGTCTACACCTGCGACGAGGGCCGAATGGTCAGCGCCATGGGCGATGAGATGTTCTGCGTCGGCGACGTGACGCACGACGGCTATGCGGAGATCATCCGCCACCCGACCTTGCGCTCGCTCTGCGTGGCCTCCTGCGCCGAGTGCCTGCCAGGCTGCGCTGACTGCGCCTACGTGCCATACTGCGGGGTTTGCCCGGTCTACAACTACATGACCGAGGGCGACCTGATCGCCCGCTGCCCCACGAACGATCGCTGTCGAATCCAGAAGGGCATCCTGGATGCGATCTTCGCCCGACTGCGCAATCCCTCTCTTCGCTCCCTGCTCGAACGCTGGACCGTGATGCGCGATAGGTCATCGGTCTTCCGGCGCCGTACTGTCTGATCGAGTCCTTCTCGTCTGCGGGAATATCGCTACCAGGAGCCGTGCGAGCCGTGCGAGCCGTGGGATCCGTGGGATCCGTGGGATCCGTGGGATCCGTGCGAGCCGTGGGATCCGTGCGAGCCGTGGGATCCGTGCGAGCCGTGGGATCCGTGCGAGCCGTGGGATCC
>JAFGRB010000369.1 GCA_016935365.1 Deltaproteobacteria bacterium | reverse complement strand
GCCACCTCGTCGCGCAACTCGGCGTCGCAGCGCCGAAGTCGATGCTCGACGTGGAGAACCACGCCTCCGCTCGACTTCGGCGCAGCTTCTTGATTTGCATGACGATCTGGCGTTCCGGATCGGCAGGGGTGGGAGATCCTGGGAAGCCTCCGGGCGCGCCGGGCGCGAGCGCAGGCGCGAGCTAATCCGGGTGATCGCCATCTGCGCGCTGGCGATCACGCTCCGCTTGCTCTTCCTGGCCAGCTGGGCCGCGACGCCCCTGTTCCAGGCGCCGTACGGGGACGAGCAGAACTTCCACTTGACCGCGCTGGCGCTCATCGACCCGGACGCCCGGCCGCAGGCCTTCCTGTACCAGCCGCTGTACTCCTTCTACCTGGCGGGGCTGTACTCGATCTTCGGTCCGGATCCCGCGCTGGTCCGCTCGCTGCAGCTCCTCGTCAGCCTGGCCGGCCTGCTCGTCTTCTACGGCCTCGGCCGCGAGCTGGCAGGCCCGGCCTGCGGCAAGCTGGCGGCGCTCGCCATCGCGCTCTACGGCCCGCTGGTCTTCTTCGAAGGCCACCTGCTCGCGCCCGGCATCGTCGTGCCGCTCGCGGCGGCTGCGCTCTGGTGTCTGCTGCGCGCCGGTCTGCGCGACAGGACCTGGCTGCTCGCGCCCGCGGGCGCCCTGCTCGGCCTGGCCGCCATGGGCAGGCCCAACCTCCTGGTGCTGGTCGCGCCGGCCGGGCTCTGGTGGCTCTGGAGACAGGCCGGCTGGAAGGCGAGGCTCGCCGGCCTGGGCCTGGCTGCCTGCGGGCTCGCCGCCGGGCTCTCGCCGGCCTGGATCCACAACGCGGTCCAGGGCGCGGGCTTCGTGCCCATCTCGACCGCCGGGGGGATCAGCTTCTACATCGGCAACAGCCCGGGCGCCAAGGGACGCTTCTACGTGCCGCGCGGCGAGCGGATCGACGCGAGCAGCCACGCGGCCTACCGGGCGAGCCTGGCCGCGATCGCCTGTCGGGCCGAGGGCCGGGCCCTCGACGACTCGGAGGTCTCGGCCTACTGGTATCGCCGGGGCCTCGGCTTCTGGGCCGAGCAGCCCGCGCAGGCCGTGGCGCTCGTGGGCCGCAAGCTGGTCCTGGCCGTCAACAGCGAGGAGATGCCGATCCACAACCCCTACTTCGTGGGCGTCGAGCTGGTGCCCGTGCTGGGCCTGCTGCTGCGCTTCGGCGTGCTGTTCGCCTTTGCCGTCCTTGGGGCGGTCCTGTACTTCCGCGTGCGCGGGGTGGGCCTGCTCGTCGCCAGTGCGCTCGTCTACCTGGGCAGCCTGCTCGTCTTCTACGTGGCGGATCGCTACCGCATCCAGCTCGTGCCCATGCTGGTGCCGCTGGCCGCCCTGGGGGTCATCGCCCTGTCCCGGCTGTTCCGGAGCCGGGGCCTGCTGCGCAGCTGGCCCGCGCTGGCCTTGCTGGCCGTCGCCTTCGCCGCCACCCAGCCGCCCGCGATCTCCGACGCGGCCCGCACGCGCGCCTTCGTCGGCGCCTACAACCTCATGGGCAAGGCATCGGGCGACCGGGGCGATCTGGACCAGGCCGAGCGCTACTTCCAAAAGGCCGTGGCCCTGGCCGGGCCGGGCCATGGAGCGGCCGCCCGGGCCAACCTGGGCCTGATCATGGAGAAGCGGGGCCAGCTCGACTCGGCGATGGACTGGTACCGGCAGGCGGCGCAGATCGATCCCGAGAACCGTTTCTCGCGCCGGCACCTGGCCCAGCTGGCCGAGCGCCGCGGCGAGATCGAGGCCGCCCTGCGCTGGTGGGAGGATCTCCGCGCCATCGAGGCGGATCCTCGAGAGGCCGAGCAGGCGATCGCGAGGCTGCGCGCGCGGCTCGAGCGTCCCTGATCACCGAGGTGCTGCCGAGCGCTCGACCGCCCGCCGGATAGCCCGGATCCAGCGCAGCATGCCCAGCGTGATCCCGACGACCGTGACGGCCAGCAGGCCGAAGAGCGGCAGCGGATCGAGCGCGTCGCAGCGGCCGGTCGCCTGGGCCCAGGTCGCCCAGTGACCGTAGAGGATCATCCCGTTGACCGGCAGGGCGATCCAGTACATCAGGTTGCGGCCCCGCTGCCAGAGCGGTGCCTGGCGCTCGGGCGGCAGGGCCAGGAAGCGCTCCTTGTCCGGCAGGTTGAGAAAGCGCGGGTGCTTGCGAGCCCAGTCGAAGATCCGGGCCGCGCCGTAGATCAGGGCCGAGAGGCCCAGGGCCACCAGCGGCAGCGCGAGCCAGCTCAGAAGCGACTTGTCCACCCATCGATCGGGGGCGCCGCTGGCGTCGAAGTGGGCCGGGATGCGCGCCGGCAGGCCGTCGTAGGTGGCGAGGCCGAAGGCGAACAGGGCGGCGATGGCGATGGCGTTCGCCAGATGGGCCGCGAGCGCCGCGCGCCGGGCGCCGAGCAGCGCCTCATCGGGGAGTGCGTCCACCTGCATCTCCAGGGCTGTCCGGCTTCTTCGGCTCGGCGGGCGCGGACGCCGGATCGATGCTCCGCATGAGCTCCACGGTCGGGGCGAAGAGGGCGTGGCCCCGTCCCACCAGCCCCAGGACCTGGTGGCAGAGATCGAGCGCGCCGCGAGGGTCGGCCTGCGCCAGGGCCTCGGCCTTGTCGTACAGGGCCTTGGCCCGCGCCTCGGCCGTGGCGCTCAGCCGGCCGGCCGGCCGCTCGGGCTCGGCCGCCTCGTCCTGCTTGCCCTCCAGGCTGTCCAGCAGCTTGCGCGCCTTGGCGTGATAGAGGTCCGCCGTGCCGACCATGCCCAGGATCTGCCGGCAGAGCGCGGCCGCCCGATCGGGGTGGGTGCTCTTCAGCACGTAGGCCTGCTCGTACAGGCGCCTGGCCCGCTCGTGGGGCGAGCCGCCGCTGCGGTCCTCCCGTCCCTCGGTCCGCGACTCGAGCGATTCGACGCTCCGGCGGACGCGCGAGGCGTGCGGGCAGTCCGGGCAGCGCTCGATGTACTCCCGGTAGCGGCTCAGGGCCTCCTCGCGCCGATCGGCGAACTCGAGCGTCAGCGCCTGCATGCGGATGAGGTCGGGGTCCTGCGGGAAGTCGGCGCGCAACGCATCGAAGCAGGCCAGGGCCTGGTCGTAATGGCGCTGGGCCTGCAGCCTGAGGCAGCGGGCCCTGCCCTTGAGCTGGTCGAGATCGCCGGCCTGTACCGCGGGAGCCGCGGCGAAGAGCAGCAGGCAGATTCCGGCGGCGTGGTATCGGTTCATCTCGGCGCTCCCGGGAACTGCAGGGCCAAATAAGTTAGACCGTTTCGCGGCAGATGTAAACATGCCGGCTTGTCTCCCGTGATTCGGTGGATCTATACTGGCCCCAAAGACCATCTCGCAAGTGGAGACGTGCGGCATGCTGAGATCGATCTCGTGGCTCGTGTGGCTCGTCGCGGTCGTGTTCATCCCCCTGGAAGGCATGGCGGGCTCGCCGCCGTACGTGCCGCTGCAGGGCGTGCTCGAGGACTCGGCCGGCGCGCCCGTGGACGGCACGCGGGAGATCGTCTTCTCCATCTACGGCGCGCAGACCGGCGGGGCGGCGCTGTGGACGGAGACGCAGACGGTGCTCGTCGACGACGGCCTGTTCACCGTCTACCTCGGCCAGAACGCAGGGCTGGACCTGGCCCTGTTCCGCGACCACGACGATCTCTGGCTGGGGGTCCAGGTGGGCAGCGACAGCGAGATGCCGCGGCTGTACCTGGGCAGCGTGCCGTTCTCCGGCTATGCGCGCTACAGCCCCTCGGACCTGCTCTCCAGCCTGAGCTGCACCGGCGACCAGGTGGCCAAGTGGAACGGCAGCGCCTGGGTCTGCGCCGACGACGAGGATACCGACACCCTGGGCGGGATGCGCTGCGCGGCCGGGCAGGTGGCCAAGTGGAACGGCAGTGGCTGGATCTGCGCTGCCGACGAGTCCTCGGGCACGGGCGGCGACACCCTGGCCGAGCTGAGCTGCGCGAGCGGCCAGCTCGCCAGGTGGGATGGCAGCGACTGGGTCTGCGCCCAGGACGCGGACGCGCTGGGCGAGCTGTTCTGTCTGCCCGGCCAGGTGGCCGAGCACGACGGGGCCGAGTGGGGCTGCGCCGAGGACGACGACACGACCTACTCGGCCGGCTTCGGGCTCGCGCTGTCCGGGACCGAGTTCTCAGCGGACAGCGCGCAGGTCCAGTCCAGGGTGAGCGGTGACTGCGTGCCCTTCGGGGCCATCCAGGCCATCGGGCAGGACGGCAGCGTGGTCTGCCAGGGGGTCCCGGCCACGGACGCGCTGCGCTTCGACAGCGGCTGGACCGCGTATCCGTTTCGCTTTGCGGACTACTTCGATCACGGGCTGACCGGCGAGCTCTTCGTCTTCTCCATGGTGCGCGGCTACTGCGAGAACGGCGGCCGGCTCAGCTCTCCGGCCATGCAGGCCTCCGACCTCAACACCGTGCCGGCTTATGTGGCGCTGAGCGGGGGCCGGGTCGGCCTCAACGGCCACAGCATCCTCATCCAGATCGCCAACCTGGGGGCCCGCAACAACCTGCAGCTCCTCGGGGGAGACGTGCGCGTGCGGGTCTTCGACCGCAGCCCGGACTACGACTCGGGCTGGAAGACCTGCGACCGGAACACGACCTACACCGAGGATCACGGCCTGGGCTCCTTTCCGCACTTCACCCTGCTCGAGCTGGCCGAGAGCGGCGATGGCAGCGGCTGGCGGGTGCCGGTGATGAGCTCCTCCAACTACGACGGGGCCTGGAGGCAGACCGCCGTGGTGGGCCTGGACGCGTCCCAGGCCGTCATCCGGACCGCCGGCAGCCTGGCGCACTTCCATGACATCGCCGGCAACAACCAGGCGCCCAGCGCCGGCTTCTACCGCCTTCGCCTCTACGACTGGACGCCCGACTTCGACTCGGGCTGGGTCTCGATTTCGACTGCGGCCGGGGATCAGGACAAGCGTTTCCGGCACGGCTTCGGGCGCGAGCCCAGCCTGGTGATGCTCTACGTGGCCGAGAGCAGCGGCGGCAGCGGCTGGTGCCTGCCGGCCATGGGCAACTGGCACAACACCTACAATGACGGAGTCGGGTTCTACTCCATCGACGAGATGTACGCGGTGATCAAGGGCGGTGCAGGCCGGCTGGCCCAGTTCCTCAACAGCGCCGGCAACGGCACGAACCCCTCGGCGGGCTACGTGCGCTTCCTGGCCTGGCGGTAGGCCGGCTTCGTCCCGGGTTATCTTGTTCCGCACCTTGCAGGAAATGTAGGGGCGCGGTTCACCCGCGCCCGCATGCCCCTTCGCGTCGGCGGGCGTGTACAGAGCCCGCACCCTGCACCGAGGCGTGGATGCGAGGGATTGAGCGAGGGAGGATCCGGAGACTCTCGAAACAGCGAGGGCTACGGCTCGAGCGCCCGCCCGAGCGCGGCCGCGTGGAGCTGGCCGGCCAGGTGGATCGGGCTCTTGCCCCAGAGCGGATCCCAGGTGGAGCCGTCCGCCTGGCAGCGAAGCTGGACCTCGAGGCCGAAGCGGGCGACCGCCTCGTCTGCGGGAAGCCCACAGACCGCCCGGGCCGCCTCCCAGCTGGCGCCGCAGGGCGCGCCGCGCTGCACCTCGACGTGCGCGATGCGGCCGCCCTGGCGCTTGACGAGTAGCGCCGGGGCGCCGAACTGGCGGCCGTAGGCGCCCAGACGCGGATCGGCCTTGAGCGCGCAGCAGATCGGCGGGCAGAAGGCGCCCGGGCCCGCGAGCCGCATGCCGCTCGCCACCAGGGGCACGCCCCGCTCGGCGCAGAGCCGGGCCAGCTCCTCGGCCAAGTCCGGGTGTTGCAGGTAGGAGATGGCCAGCTCGGCCTGCCAGTCGGAAGGGAGCCACGCCGTGGGCCGATCGATCACCGCCGGCAGCGCGCGGGCCAGGCTCACGACTCTGGCGATCTCCACGCCCCGGCCCCGGGCCCGGATGAAGTCGAGCCTGCGCCCGGCCTGGCCCTGCTCGAAGACGACGATCCGCTGCATGCGCTCGACCATGCCGCGCCCGGCCCCGAGCGTCAAGCCCGGATCCGCCACCTCGTCGCGCAACTCGGCGTTGCAGCACCGAAGTCGATGCTCGACGTGGAGAACCACGCCTCCGCTCGACTTCGGCGCAGCTCCTTGATTTGCACGCCGATCTGGCGTCCCGGATCAGAGGCGAGTTGACAGCCGGGGGCGCAGCGGGTAGGGTTTTGACTCGCCTGTCAAAATCTGCTCGAAGCCGCTGGCGAGGTCGACGATGGCAAAGCTGCTCTGGCAACCCACGGAAGAGCGGGTCCGCAGGACCCGGATGTACCGCTTCATGCAGTCCGTCAACGACAAGCACGGGCTCGAGCTCCGGAGCTACCCCGATCTGTATCGCTGGTCCATCGAGCACATTCCCGATTTCTGGGCGGAAATGTGGGAGCTGGCCGAGATCCGGGCCTCGGCGCCCTTCGAGCAGGTGGTCGACGACCCCTACAAGCTGCCCGGCGCCAAGTGGTTCTCGGGCGCCCGGCTGAACTTCGCCCAGAACCTGCTGCGGGTGCGTGACGAGCGCACGGCGCTCGTCTTCCAGGGCGAGGACCGGGAGCCGCGGCGCATGAGCTACGCCGAGCTCCACGCCGAGGTGGCCGCGGTGGCCTCGGCTCTCAAGCGGGCCGGGGTGCAGGCCGGCGATCGGGTCGCGGGCTTCATGCCCAACATGATAGAGACGGTCGTGGCCATGCTGGCGACCACCAGCCTGGGGGCCATCTGGTCGTCCTGCTCGCCGGACTTCGGCCTCAAGGGCGTGCTGGATCGCTTCGGGCAGATCAAGCCCAGGGTCCTGTTCACGGCCGACGGGTACACCTTCAAGGGCCGCTGGTTCGACTCGCTCGAGCGGGTGGGCCAGATCCTCCGGAGCCTGCCCTCGGTCGAGCGGGTCGTGGTCGTGCCCCTGGGCGCGGAGGCGCCGGAGCTGGCCGCCCTGCCCCAGGCGGTGCGCTACGAGGACTTCAGGGACAGAAGCCCGGGCCTCGAGATCGACTTCGTGCAGTCCGGCTTCTCCCATCCGCTCTACATCATGTTCACCTCGGGCACGACCGGCCTGCCCAAGTGCATGGTGCAGAGCGCGGGCGGCGTGCTGCTGAACCAGCTCAAGGAGCTGATGCTCCACACGGACCTCTCGGCCGACGAGGTGATCTTCTACTACACGACCTGCGGCTGGATGATGTGGAACTGGCTGGTCTGCTCGCTGGCGGTCGGCGCCACGGTGGTGCTCTACGACGGCAACCCCTTCCACCCGGATCCGGGCGTGCTGTGGAGGCTGGCCCAGGACCAGAAGATCAGCGTCTTCGGCACCAGCGCGGGCTACCTCTCGGCGCTGATGGGCGAGGGCTTCGAGCCGGGCAGCCGCTACGATCTGTCCTCGGTCCGGGCCGTGCTGTCCACGGGCTCGCCGCTGTCCACGGCCGGCTTCGAGTACGTCTACGAGCGGATCAAGCCCGACGTCCAGCTGGCCTCGATCGCGGGCGGCTCGGACATCAACGGCTGCTTCTTCGGCGGCAATCCCATGGGCCCGGTCTACGCCGGCGAGCTGCAGTGCCGCTGCCTGGGCATGAAAGTCGAGGCCTGGAACGACGACGGCCAGCCGGTCGTCGGCGAGCAGGGAGAGCTGGTCTGCACGGCGGCCGCGCCCTCGATGCCGATCCACTTCTGGGACGACGACGACGGCGAGCGCTACCACTCGGCCTACTTCGACGTCTTCCCGGGCGTCTGGCGGCACGGCGACTACATCTCGGTCAACGAGCGGGGCGGGGTGGTCATCTACGGCCGCTCGGACGCCACCCTCAACCCCGGCGGCGTGCGGATCGGCACCGCCGAGATCTACCGGCAGGTCGAGGGCATCGCCGAGATCCGAGACAGCCTGGTCGTGGGTCAGAGCTGGAAGGGCGACGAGCGGGTGGTGCTCTTCGTGCAGATGGCTGAAGGGCACGAGCTCGATGACGAGCTGCAGGCGCGCATCCGCGCGCTCGTCCGCAAGAACGCCTCGCCCCGGCACGTGCCCGCCAAGATCGTCGCCGTGGTCGACATCCCCTACACCCTGAACATGAAGAAAGTCGAGCTGGCCGTCAAGCGGGTCATCGAGGGCAAGCCGGTCCTCAACCGCGAGGCCCTGCGCAACCCCGAGGCGCTGGACGGCTTCGTGGATCTGGAAGAGCTGAAAGACTGATCCGGTAGTTGATTCGGTGCGGATTAGTTGCATCCCTATTGCTTGTTCTGTATGAGTAGTAGTGTATCGCTGAGAGACTCTGGACCAAGAGACGATGAAAGGGCCGATATGGTAGGAAAGCTTGTGATTCCAGAGGCGCACCACAGGCCACTGGAGGTCCTTCTTTCTCTGAGGGAGGACCAGTATGACGCATTGGCGCAAGCTCTGGCGAAGGCACCACCGGTACTTCAACCTCATGATCTTGTCCCAGCCATACCTGTGGATGTAATCCCCTCGGACAGTGACCGGCTTGGCGTCGTCGGGGTGCTGACCTCACTTTACATAGTCTACGTGAGGCGAGGAATCGAAAAGGAAGAGCTTGCTGCGGATGTTTGCAGCTCGATCGAAGCACTTGAGTCGTCCAGAATGAGGCCTGCTAGCGGCAGCTTCGATGCATTCAAGAAGTTCCTCTCCGACATCTTTTCACTGGACAGTACACTTGGAGCCTCCTCAAAGGCACTAGATCTGATGAGCAGCCATGAGCGCTGCTATTCCACTGCAAGGATTACTAGCGACCTGAGGCCGGTCTTCCCGAGCGAACCGGAGAAGAAACCGGTTGCATCGGTAGTGTTCCACACGCTCGAGGTCGAGTACTTCTCTGGTAATAGCAGGGGACTGAAGACATGGTTTGTTGCTATGGATATCGACGATCTCCGTCAATTGAGAGATGTGGTCAACCGGGCGATCTCAAAGCACGATAGCCTTCGCGATCTAAGCGAAGAAGCAGGAGTCCCTTGCCTGGGAGTGGAGCATGAATGTTAGTCCCTCATGGAGCTGTAGGAGTGCGCTAGAACATCGCCGCTGGCAGGAACGTCGAGAACTGCCGGAGCACGGGCATCCCGTCAAGAAGATGCGTCCCTCAAGTGAGGACCAGAGTCGCAAAGCAGTCGCCAGTCTCTTCGAAGGATCACGCTGGCTGCTCACGGCTAATGAGGAGGCGGAACGCGAGGCGTGCGATTCACAAACACTCGAGAGGGCCAGAGCCTTTCTCGAGAGAACGGCAGTGGCATATTCGAGGGCAACTGGCAGTGTCTTGCCTATGCCGGTTGTTTCCTCTGGACCAGAGTGCAGCATCGATCTGTTCTGGGAGAGCGAGCAATACGAACTACTGATGAACTTCCCCGCCGATCCAGAGAAGCCCGCTGGTTTCTATGGGGATGATCTTGACAAGACTTCAATCAAGGGCACTTTTGATCCTACCAAGGGTCTACCTGGGATCGTGTCGTGGTTCATGGCTCGATAGTAGGCGAGTGGGAGAAAGAGGAGATCCCCGACGCTGACGACCTGTTCTTTCGTGCCCACAGGGAATTTTTCGAAGAAGGCGAACTGCAGCCTGGCGTTTTTCGTGATCATGGCTCGTCGATGTCAACGGATTGGTCGAAGTACAGTACTGCAGAAGAAAGCAGGCAGAGAGCCAGAAAGCCAGATGACAACGCCATCTTGTCTTTACGTGTCGGTAAAATTCGCGAGCTCCCTCTGAAGGTAGAGCATGATCCAGTGTGGCCAGACAATCGGGCTCACTCAGGAGTCATAGGCGAGAAGACGATAGAGGTACGAGTATTGCTCCGAAGAATCGCAATTCAGGAGATTCCTCTAGTAAATGCGGAATCGTAGCCCGCGCCGAGAGCCGGTCAATGGGCGGTCGCTCAGCGGGGGACTCGCTTCTCGCCAGGCTTCTTGCACAGCGACCGGACTACCTCGAGCAGGCCGTGGTAGCGCTCGCGGATGGCCCGGTCCTCCTCCTCGGAAGCCTTGCCGCGCCCCGACTCCAGCACCGACTCCCGCTTTCCGAAGCGGATCGCGATGACGTAGGGGTTCACCCTCGCGACCCCGTGGCTCGGCAGCTTGCGGAGCTCGATGCGCGCGAGCTCGGCGGCGAGATGGGCGAGCTGCTTCCTCGCGAGCTTGCCGGATGCGACCCTGTCCTCTTTCCAGCCCTTGGAGCCGGGGCCTGCCACGTGGCTGAGAGTCCAGGAGCCGTCCGGATCGATCTCGTAGAGGCTGCCGTTGATGCCCGCGAAGCCGCTCCGGGTCTCGCTGAGCTCGAGCCGTTCTCTGAGCTCGCCCTTCGCGCTCAGGTAGTCGGCCGCCTTCTCAACGGCCAGGGCGGCCGGGCTGCACGCCAGGGCCAGGGACCCGGCCAGCATGTACGCGTTCCATCGCATCCGCTGCTCCATATCGATCCTAGTCCGCGGCCCGGGAGACGGTCAACGGGCGGCGGTTCTCTCAGGGCGGGGGGAGCCCGAGCGCGGCGCGCAGCAGCCGGTCCGCGAGTGGATCGATCTGGCCGAGGAAGGCCGCGCGCGCGAGCAGCCGGCGCGTGTCGCCGCCCGGCCGGAGCATGGCCGCGAGCCAGCCCGAGACCTCGGCCGGGCGCGCCTCGGGGCAGTCCTCGAGCAGGGCGCACTCCGCCTGGGCCTCCTCGGTCAGCGGGATGTGCACGGCCAGCTCCGGGCCCTCGCCCAGGGCCTCGGCCGTGCGGGCGTCCACGCCGATGGCCGGGTGGTCCCAGAGCCGGATCCTGCGGGCCAGGACACGCGCGCCGGCGACCAGCAGCGCCGGGTAGTCGCGGCTCACGGCCTCGACGGCCGCGAGCGCCTCAGGCCGCCGCGCCTCGAGCATCTCCTTGGCGCCCTTGATCGTGGACGAGTATCCCTCGGCCTCCAGCCGGCCGTAGGTCATGGGCTTGAACAGCTCGCGGGCCATGTCCGCGGGCAGCCGGAAGCAGCCGGGCTCGAGGGTCGGATCCAGCGCCCGCATGGCCTTGCCGCTGTAGTCCACGCGCTTGGAGAGCAGGCCGGACTCCCTCCGGCTCTCGAGCGTGCCGAGCAGCGAGCGGAGCGCCCGCCCGTCCGGGCCCTCCTCGGGGCGATCGAGGCGCTCGTTGTGGAGCAGGGCGGCGATCGCGGCCTGCAGCCCGCCGATCTCGGCGAGGAGGATCTCCCCGGGCGCCTCGAGCTCGCGGAGCTTCTGGCAGCGCAGGTTGCGGTTGATCACCTGCTGGTAGAGGTCGTTGAGATCCGAGGTGGCGAAGCGGCTGCCGTCCAGGGGCACCAGCGGGCGCAGGTCGGGCGGCAGCACGGGCAGGGCGTGCAGCAGGAACGAGGTGGCCAGGAGACCCTGCCCGCGCATGGCCGAGGCGAGCTCCGCGCGCGGTCCTCGCTCTCGCGCGATCGTCTCGAGGTCGAGCTCCGCCAGGGCCGCCTCGAGCGCCCGGCCCCCGGTGTCGCCGCCGAGCGGGGCGCGGCCGCGGGCGATCTCGGCCAGCTCCTCCGGCTCCCGCCCGAGCAGCAGCCCGACCTCCTCGGCGCACCAGGGGTGCAGGACCGGCGCGGCCAGCTCCAGGTGGCCGAAGCGCTCGCGCCGCACCCGGGAGCCCGTGACCTCGACGCCGCAGTCCTCGCAGACCACGCCCCGGTGCCGCATGCGCTGGTACTTGCCGCAGGCGCACTCGTAGTCGTGGACCGGGCCGAAGATGCGGCTGCAGAACAGGCCGCCCGGCACCGGCTTGAGGCTCTGGTAGTCGATCGTCTCGGGCTTCGTCACCTGGCCGCGGGAGCGCTCGCGCACCCCGGCGTCGCCCATCCAGCCGGCCCGGGCCTGGCCGGAGCGCCAGTCCACGTCGAAGCCGAGCGCCGCGAGCTCGGCCTGCATCACCCGGGCCGCCTCGACCAGGACACAGCCGTCGCTTTCGCAGGGCGGCTCGAAGAAGCGGAAGATATCGCTCGCCCCCGAGAGCGGCTCCGCGCGGCCCTCGTCTCGGTACTCGGCCTGCGCGTAGATCTCCGGCTCCTCCTGCTTGACGAGCGACTCGAAGGCCCGGATGCGGGCGGCGACCGCGTCGGCCTTGATGGTGAGCATCTCGCCGAGCAGGCAGTCGCCGCCGCCCGCGAGCAGGGCCCGGGCCTGGACCTCGTCGATCAGCTGCCCGCCGAAGGACTCGCGGCCGCCGAGGGGCTGCTGGGTGACGAGCGAGTAGGGACCGATGGAGCGGGCGTGGATCACGTCCCGCGAGAGCCGCTGCTTGGCGAGCCGCAGCTCGGGGCCGGCCCCGTCGAGCTGCACGTCGGCCGCGAGCGGCCGGATCGCGCACACGGACGCCGTGCCGCCCTGCTCGATCGCGAGCAGGTCCCCCACGGCCAGGGGCCGCTCCCACTCGACCACCACCCGGGCCCGCGCGAGCTCGCCTTTTTTAGAAGGCACGAGCGCCGACTCGACCACCACGCCCTCGACGCCCGGCGGCGCGCGCAGGGAGCTGCCCCGCATCCCGCCCGCGCTGTCGCCGAAGATCGCGCGCAGCAGCTTCTCCTCCGGGCTCGCCGTCCAGGGCGCCGCCGGCGAGAGCCTGCCTACCAGGACGTCCCCCGGATGCACCGCGGTGCCGACCGCGGCAAGCCCGTCGGAGCACAGGCTCTCGTCCGGGTCGACGCCTGGCAGGTCGCGAGACAGCAGCTCATCGCCGAGCCGCGTGCGGCGGGCCGCCAGCTCGAATGCGCGGCGATGGCGAGAGCGCAGCCGCGGCGCGAAGTGGGAGGCGACGATGATCCAGCCCTGCCCGAGTCCCGAGGGCTCCGCCGTCGCTACGCACCAGTCGGTGAGCACTTCCATCACACGGCCAATCCTACCAGCCGATGACCTCTACTCCAAAGCCCGCGGCCACGTTCCGATCGCAGTCCTCGATCATGATCGGGCTGATTCTCACATCCAAGCTGTCGCTGCCGGTCAGCTCCGAGGACCAAATCGTGATTCCCAGGTCTAGCAGTCCCATGAGAAGATGCGCGATGCTGATTCCGAGTAGATAGCCGTTGTCGCCCTTGTCGATCGCCAGCCAGGTGACTCCGGCGCCGATGTTCAGGGCGCTTGAGACATAGCCGGTGACGAGCCAGCCCGTATTATTTGGCGTACCGTTGTGGATCGAAGAGATACCGGATATCGCAGCGCCCAGTCCGACGGTAATCACCGGCAGGTCTGCAAAGAGAAGTGTATATGTAATCTTGTCCAGCTCCCTGTCCTCTCCCCCGTTGCAGATCCCGCTGCCTTGACCGCAGAGAGCGGTGAACAAAAGAACAGACGAGAATACCTTCGTCTTGTTCACCATACGTCACCAACCTCACTGCGACCGGCTACGGCACCTTCTTGTACTTCTTCCTGGCCACGCTGTTGGGGGCGCAGTTGAAGTGCCACCACTCGGAGGCGATCGGCTGGAAGCCGGCCCGGGCCATGATCAGCCTGAGCAGCAGGCGGTTGGCGAGCTGCTCGGTGCTGAGCTTGCCGCTCTGCACCAGGCCGGCCTCGTGACGCGGCTGGGCGGCCTGGCCGAAGTAGTCGAAGGGGGTGCCCATGTCGAGCGGCTTGCCCTGCGCGTCGGCGAGCGTCAGGTCCACAGCGCAGCCGTAGTTGTGGATCGAGCCGGTCCTGGTGTTCGGATCGGCCACGTAGGGCTGCTGGGGCGTGCCCTTGACGACCTTCCACATCCGGCGCTGGACGCTGACCGGCCGCACGCAGTCGTAGGCCAGCAGCCTCAAGTCGGGCCGGAGCTTCGCAAGCTGCGCCGCGGCCGCGGCCAGCATCTCGGCCGCGTCGCGCTGGAGGTAGCAGCGCTCGAGCGAGCCGTAGACGTCGGCGTGCAGGAAGTTGTCGGTCGTCGAGTACTTGAGCTCGACCCGCAGGCCGGGCACGACCTTGGCCGCGTCCACCAGGCCGGGCGTCTTTTGAAGGCGCACCTCGATGCCCGGGTCGCCGGCTTGCGCATGCGGGGCGAGCAGGGAGAGTACCAGGGCGGCGGCGAGGCTCCTCATCGGTCTTCCTCCGGCACGGTCAGGGCAGCAGGCGCTGCATGTGCTCGCGGATCTTGGCGGCGTGGGCGGAGTCCGGGTTCTTGCGCAGGCAGCGCTCCCAGGCCTCGTAGGCCTTGTGGTCGAAGCCGGTCGTCTCGTACAGCCGGGCCAGGGCCAGGAGGTGCTCCTCGGCCGGGTCGAGCTCGGCGGCCCGCTCGAGCGAGGCGATCGCCCGGTAGGCCTCGTCGAGCTTCTCGTAGAGCAGGCCCAGGCGGTAGTGCAGCGAGGCGGCGAAGGGCGCGGCCTCGACCGCCGCGCTGAGCTCATGGATCGCGCCCATGATGTCGCCCTGGTGGAACATGCCGGCCGCCTTCTGCAGCGCGGCCTTCGCCCGGTCGCAGAGCTCCTCGGGCGCCGGGGCCTGGCCGGCCCTGGCCAGGGCCTGCTCGATGGTGTGCTTGAGCTCGTCGAGGCGCAGGGGCTTTTCCAGGAAGGCGTCGGCGCCGTACTTCTTGCGCACGTCGTCGGCGTAGCGCCAGCCGCGGTAGACGGCGCTGATCATGATGACCGGGATGTGGCGGGTGGCCTGGGCGTGCTTGACCTGGAAGCAGATGTCGAAGCCGTGCACCCCGGGCAGCATGGCGTCGAGCACGATCACGTCGGGGGGCTGGGCCTGCAGGTGCTGCAGGGCGGTGGCCCCGTCGGCGGCCTCGATGACCTCGTAGCCGTTCTTGTCGAAGTAGAGCGAGAGCATGGAGCGGATGCCGGCCTCGTCGTCCACGACCAGCACGCGCTTGCGGGACGAGCCGTCCTGGCTGCCGCGGGCCATCTCGTCCACCCAGGAGGAGTCCAGCTCGATCTCCACGGGGCCGGGCGGCGGCTGTGCGGGTGCGCCCTCGTCTCGGCCGACCACGATCTCGAGGTGGCCCGCCTCGCCGAGCTCGATCGACGGGTCCAGGTCCATGCCCTGCCAGAAGCGCTCGTTGCCCAGGTCGCGCAGCCGGTAGGCCTCCTCGATCGCGTCGAGCAGCAGGCCGTGCACGGCCCCGTGCTCGTGCACCCGCTTGCCGGTCACGAAACGGATCTCGTCCTTGATGGCCAGGCTCCTGGGATCGGCCATGGCCGCGAAGAGCTCGCGCTCGTCCAGGTGCACGGGCAAGGCGGCGTTCTTGCGGGCGACCTCGAGCGGCATGTGCTCGAGCAGCTGAAGCGGGATGGCGCTGCAGGACAGCACCACGAAGGGCACGCCCTGCTGGCGGCTGAGGCCCTGGGCCACGGCGCGCTCGTCGAGGAACTGCATGGCGATCAAGTTGGTGCCGAGCCGGCCGCCGAAGCGCCGCTGGCGCCCCAGGGCCGACTGCAGCTGGTGTGGGTCCAGGACCCCCGCCTCGACGAGCAACTCTCCGATCTTCTTGGCCACGCGTCTCCTCCAGGCCGGATCCTAGCACGCGCCGCGCACCCATCGCCAGTTTGCGGCTCGCTGTTCCGCTCCGACACACGAACCGTGTGCCGCAGCCCACGCGCCCGGGCGCTGCGCGGTCCAAGCCGCGGATCGACCGGCACTATCCCCATGGCACGCCCCTTGCTCAACCCGACTGGACGACGCAAACCGGCGAGATGATCATGCTGCTGCGGCCGACATGGATCCCTAGACCCCTATCGACCTATCACCCCCTGCTGCACTGGCTGGCGGTCCGCTTTCGCAGGCTGGAGCGGTGGATCGAGTGGCACCTGGACGGCAGTCGTTACTGCCACCAGACCCGGCTCGAGCCGCTGCCCCACCGCGTCAAGAAGCACCAGAGCGTGCTGATCCGCAAGCTCGGCCCGGCGGCCGATGCGCTGCAACACAACAAGGTCGACAACCTGAGAATCGTCATCCGGGCCATCGACGGCATCCTGATCCGACCGGGCGAGACCTTCTCCTTCTGCAGGCTGGTCGGCCGGCCGACCGCCCGGCGGGGCTTCAAGGTCGGCATGGAGCTGTCGCGCGGAGTCGCCCGGCCGGGCATCGGCGGCGGGATCTGCCAGGCCTCCAACCTGATCTTCTGGCTGGCGCTGCACTCGCCGCTGGAGGTCGTGGAGCGCCATCACCACAGCTTCGATCCCTTCCCCGACAGCCATCGCGTGCTGCCCTTCGCCAGCGGCGCCACCGTGATGTACAACTACAAGGATCTGCGCCTACGAAACAACACGCCGCATACCTTCCAGCTGCGCCTCTGGCTGGACGAGAAATGCCTCAATGGGGATCTTCGCTGCTCGCAGGCCCTGGCTCGCTCGTACAGCGTCTACGAGCAGGGGCATCGATTCGTCGAGCGAGGCGATCGCCTCTACCGCAGCAACCATCTCTGGCGCAAGGTGATCTGCAAGCGAACCGGCGAGATCATCGCCCGGGAGCCCCTGTTTGCGAACTTCGCCGAGGTGAAGTACCGATTGCGAAGCGGACCCTAGGTCATGCGGCTCGCTTGCCATGACCCCCCGTCTCTGCTAGCTTGACCGCAAAACGCGGGCGGCGAGACCGTCACGGAGGGTGAGGATTCCATGACAGGCATTGAGATTCCCTCGGAGTTTCGGGATTCCAAGTACCGGATCCGGAGAGCGCAGAACTGGCTCCTGGTCGGGCTGATGTACTCGTTCTTCTACATGACCCGCTACAACTTCTCGGCCATCGCGCCCACCCTGCAGGACTTCTTCGGCTGGACCAAGTCGGACCTGGGGCTCTTCGAGACCCTCATGCCCCTGGCCTACGGCCTGGCGGTCTTCTTCAACGCCCCGCTGGCCGATCGCTTCGGGGGGCGCAAGTCCTTCCTCTTCGGTTCGGTGGGCGTGATCATCATGAACGCCGCCTTCGGCGCCTTCTACTTGATGGTCGACACGCCGGCCCAGTGGGCGGGCGAGGGGAGCGCCCGGCACATGGTCGAGGCCGCCCAGATCGCGGGCGGCCTGAGCGCGCGGGGCCTGGCCTGGATCATGGCCGTGCTCTGGGCCGTCAACGGCTACTTCCAGTCCTTCGGCGCGCTGTCGATCGTCAAGATCAACGCCCAGTGGTTCCATCTGAAAGAGCGCGGTACCTTCGGCGCCATCTTCGGGGTCCTGATCCGCTTCGGATTGATCCTGGCCTTCTCGGGCGCGCCGTGGATCGTCAGCATCCTGCCCTGGCAGTGGGCCTTCTGGATCCCGGCCGGCTTCGTGGTGATCCTGTTCCTGTGCAACCTCTTCTTCGTGGTCGAGACCCCGGAGGAGGCGGGCTTCGAGAAGCGCGACACCGGCGACACGGCGTCCGAGGAGGAGGAGGGAGGAGAGAAGTTCAACCTCATGATGGTGCTCAAGAAGGTCTTCACCTCCTCGACCATGTGGATGATCGCCATCGCCTCGATGATGATCGGCTTCGTGCGCCGCAGCGTGGTGGACGCCTGGTACCCGGTCTACTTCCACGAAGTGCACGGGGTGGCCAAGACGGATCTCGCCTACCAGCTCGCAGCCTGGGGCATCGCGCTGCTGGGCATCGCCGGCGGCTTCGCCTTCGGCATCATGTCCGATCGGATCTACAAGGGCCGCCGGGCGCCGGTGGTGGTCTACGGCTTCATCGGCATGGCGATCTCGCTGGGGCTGTTCTACCTCTCGGATCACCTCGCGCTCGGTGCGTGGGGGGGAGTGGCCTGCATCGTGCTGCTGTCGTTCTTCGTCAACGGCGCCCACGGCATCGTCGGCGGGGCGGCCTCGATGGACTTCGGCGGGCGCAAGGCGGCCGCCACCGCGGCCGGGCTCTTCGACGGCATGCAGTACCTGGCCGGCGCGTTCACCGGAATGGCCGTGGGCTGGATCACGACCGAGTACGACTGGCAGGTCTGGAAGCTCTGGCCGATACCCTTCGCCGTGGTCGGGGCCCTCGTGATGGCCAAGATCTGGAACGCCATGCCCCGCGGCAGCAAGGGCCACTGAGCCCGCATCGCGCCTCGACCCTTCTGGACTGCGTCGGCTTCCTCGGGCCGATGCTCACGACCGGGAGGTCGCTCCGCGTCGGCCCTCGTCGCCTCCTTGCCAGAAGGGCCGATCCGCGATGCGGGGGTGGCAACAACGCTCAGCGCAATTGCTTCCACGCTGTCGACTGCGGCATGGGCGGCGGGTGGGCGGCCAGCACGTACTCGGCCCTCCGGTTCTGCAGCTCGTCGGTCTCGTCCGGCGTCTGGACCTTGAGCACCTTCTCGCCGAAGCCCTGGTAGAAGATGGAGTGGCGGAAGCCCTTCTTGCGGAAGTAGCGGGCGATGGCCAGGGCGCGCTTGTCGCTCAGACCCAGGTTGTAGTCGGCCCCGGCCACGGTGTCGGTGTGGCCGGCGATGTAGAGCTTGATGGGCAGCATCTTGCCGTACTTGTCGAGCCCCTGCTGGATCAGGGTGTAGCTCCGGTCCAGCTTGGGCGACTCCGAGTCCCGGATGACCCACTTGCCCGTCTCGAAGACGACCTCCTCGTGGGGGATGGACCAGCGCCAGGGGAAGAGCTCGAGGTCCTGGCTGAAGCCCTCCTCGTCGTGGGCCACCAGGCGGATCTTGAGCACCTTGCCCTCGCTCTGCTCCCAGCCGAGCTCGATCCGCGTGCCGGCCTGCTCGGGCTCGTAGCGCCCCTCGCCGACCGTCTCGCCGCTTTCCGCCACGATCGTGTAGTCCACCCGGCTCACCGGCCGCTTGGCCCTGAGCAGCAGCGCGTGAGCCTCGAGGTCCAGATCCGCGTAGTCCACCGCCAGCCCCATGGAGTCGACCTGCTGGGTCGTGAAGTCCAGGCTCATCGAGCCGCTCTCGCCGGATACGAAGACCGCCTCCAGCGACCCCCGCCAGCGGTGGCGGCCGGCCTTCTGGGGCAGCTCGAAGGTGCGCTCGGAGTTGCGCGGCACGTTCTGCTTGGTGAGCTGGACCTGCTTGCCGTCGTCGCGCCGGAGCTTGACGCCGAGCGAGCGCAGGTCCACCCGGACCGTGACCACCAGGCTGGGCTTGCGGCCTGGCACGACCTTGTCGTTGAGGTGGACCGAGATCACCTGCTCCTCGGCCAGGAGCGCGCCGGCCGCGCAAAGGACGGCGAGCGCGGAGGCGATGGAGAGCGCGCGTCTCATGATCCGTCTCCTCCGGACTGGCCCGAGCCCTTGCGCAGCAGCATCACGGTCCAGATCAGCAGCGCCAGGGCGATGATGCCCACGCCGATCTGGATGACCAGGCTGTGGCGCTCGGTCCAAGGCTCCGGGCCTTCGGGCTTGACGAAGGCGGCGAAGGCCGGGTTGGGCTCCAGGGCGGCGAGGCTGGCCG
Organism: Deltaproteobacteria bacterium; assembly: GCA_016935365.1. Taxonomy (GTDB): domain Bacteria; phylum Myxococcota; class B64-G9; order B64-G9; family B64-G9; genus JAFGRB01. The sequence continues at coordinate 11,187 of JAFGRB010000369.1, read as the reverse complement.
GGCTGAGCTCCTTGGGCCCGGCGCGCCTGAGCTGGGCTTCCAGGTCGTAGCGCGCGCCCGGATCCTTCTCGCGGCCCACGAGCAGCCGGTGCGATCCCGCCTTGCGGGCGCGGAAGACGATCTCCTCGGCCAGGTAGCGAGCGCGCACCGCGTGGATGTCCAGGGGCGGGTCGTCGCCGTCGTCCACCACCAGCCGCAGGAAGGGCCGCTCGCCCGGCGAGACCGGAAGCTCCAGGCACTCGTCCACGGACGGCTGCGCGTCTGGATTCGCGACCTGGCGCTGGACGCGGTAGATCACCCCGCCGCCCGCGTGGAACCAGGCCTGCTTGCGGGTCGAGGCCTCCACCCGGACCCGGCGGACGTACTCGCCCTGGCCGATCTCGATCTCCAGCGCGTCGAAGGGCACCCCGGCCGGCAGGCGCTCCAGCGGGACGATGGTCCGCTTGTCCTTGTGCGCCGGCGGCTCGGCAAAGGCGATCGGCAGGCTGCGCTGCCCGATCGATGCCTCGGGCGGAGAGGGCGGCAGCGCGTGGGCCGAGTGGATGCGGAGCTGCTCGGCGTCGCTTCCGGGCAGCAGGGTCACGCGCAGGAATCGAGCCCGCGAGCCGGGGTAGCGGATCCAGCTCCGCCTGGCGCGCGGCCCGCCGGCCGACACGTCGAAGACGTAGGCGCCGGCTGCGAGCAGGCCGAAGGCCTTGCCGTCCGGGCTTGACTCCACCCGGGTGGAGCGCAGGTAGTCGTGCCCGGAGATGGAGAGCTCCACCCGGGCATGCTCCACGGGCGCGGTGCCCAGGTCGAGCGTGGCCTGGCTGCCGCCGTCCGGCAGGATGACCGGATCGAGCACGCGGGCGGCGATGGTCTTGCCGGCGCTCTCGCGCCAGGCGCGCCGGCGGAAGGAGGCCATCTCCTCGTCGCCCGGGCCCAGGACGCGCAGGTCGCGGAGCTCGACGCGGCTCGCGGAGTAGACGCCGGGCGGGAGCTCGAGGAAGTAGTCACCGGCCGCGCTCACACCCTGGATCGAGGCCTGTTTCTCGTAGCGCGCGGGCAGCGGGCGATCGTCTCGCGCCTCCTCGGCCCGGGCGGGCGGCGCGAGCGCGGCGAGCCCGCAGAGCAGAAGCAGCCAGACGAGGCCCTTGCCGTTCTCTTCCATCAGCATCTTCTTGATCCGATCCGAAAAGCGGGCGTAGAGGAAGCCGCCGGCCAGCAGCAGCGCGGCGATGGCCGCGCCGACGATGATCTTGTGGAGCGTCTCGAGCGCCCAGATGTCCATGAGCCCCAGCTTGAGCAAGGTGATCCCGAACAGGCCGATGCCCAAAAAGCGGTGAAGCCTGTCCTTGGCCGCGAAACCGATCGCGAGCAGCGCTGCGGCGTACAGGCCGATGACCAGCGTGGTGACCATCTGCAGGCGGGTCGCCTGGGTGGCCACGCTGGCATCGAAGGCGCTCAGCATGGCGCGGAACTCGTCTCCGGGCAGCCCGGGCGCGATCGGATCGGGCCAGTCGGTGAACAGGATGCGCGCCTCGCTCACGAGCAGGATCAGGGCTGCCAGGTGGCCCAGGATCGCCATGATCAGGGCCGAGACGCGGAAGGCGCTCTTGGCGCGCACGCGGGCGCACCCGCGCGCACCGAAGAGCAGCGCGGCGGCCAGGGCCAGCAGGGCCCAGGCCCGCGGGTGGGCGAAGGCGGTCGGCACGAGCTGACCCTCGGCGCCGAGGGACTGGATGGCGAGAAAGTACTGATCGTGCAGCCAGTGCCAGTCGAAGGCGAGGATCCGGAACGCGCACGCTCCGAACACGGTCCAGGCGCCGAGCAGCCAGGCCGGGTGGCCGGGGCTGTCGTCCCTCCGGGCCCGGGTGGCCAGGTAGGCGAGCACCGCAGCCTCCACGGCCCAGGTCACGGTGATGCCCGGCCCGGTCAGCAGGAAGGCCACCGCCAGGGTGAAGAAGGTCACCGCCAGGCCCAGAGGCAGCAGGGATCGGTCCTGGGCGTAGCGGCCGGCCTTGAGCATGCGGGCGCCGAAGATCAGATAGACCGCGCCGGTGCCGACCGCCAGCAGGGCCCGCAGCGTCGTGGCCGACTCGGGGGTCGCCATGAGGAAGAGCGCGCCGAAGGCCAGCCCGGCGCCGCTGAGCACGGCCAGCCGGCCGCCCGACCACGGGTTGTCGCGCACGAAGAGGTCCCAGGCCAGAAAGCCCACGTAGAGCAGGAACCACAGCCCGCAGACGGCGAGGAAGCCGACCTGGGTCTCCTGGCACTGGAAGGAGGCCGAGCCCAGGCCCAGCAGGGTGGCGATGAAGGCGCCCAGCATCACGGCTGCCGAGCGCGCGGTCACCGCGACCAGCATGAAGACGAAGGCCAGGCCGGTCAGCAGCCCGGCGAAGGCCTCGAAGTGATCCGGCATGAGGTAGAGCGCGGACAGGATCGCCAGGCCCAGGCCCGCCCCGCCGAGCAGCAGGTGGGAGCGGGCCGAGCTCAAGGTGCCGCGCTTCAGGGCGTTGCGGAAGAAGACGCCGAAGTAGATGGCCGACAGGCCGCCGGTCAGCACCATCATCGGCAGCAGGCGCTCCTTGCCGAACTCGCCGGTCAGCGCCGCCAGCACGACGAAGGAGGCCACCATGGGCAGGCCCAGCCAGTCGCCGGCGTCCTCGCGCACGAGCAGCACCGAGAAGCCGATCGCCAGGGCGCAGAGCACGCCTCCCAGCACGATCGGGTGATCGAAGAGCAGGCTCGCGTAGGCTGCGTGGGCGGCCACGGCGGCGGCCAGGTAGAGGCCCAGGGCCGTGATCCGGTGGCCCTTGCGGCGCATGCCCAGGCCGAACAGAGCCCACTGGCCGGCGAAGATGGCCGCGAAGAGCAGCGGCACCCAGCGGGCGGCCATCGGGAAGTAGGCGCCCTGGAGCTTCTCCGGCAGATCGTCGTATACGCCCGGCTCGGGCGGGGGGCTGGGATCGAAGAACTTCGCATACCAGCCCGCGAACAGCACCAGCACGCCGGCCACCGCGGTCCAGGTGGCGAAGCGGAAGTGGTACTTGACCGACACGGCCATGGAGGCCGAGGTCATGACCAGCAGGTAGGCGAAGAGCTGCAGGGCCTTGTCCTGGCCGGTCGAGAGCATGATCGGGTTGAGGAAGACGGCCACGAGCGAGAGGATCAGGATCGGCTCGGAGCGATGGACGATGGCCAGCGCCCCGCCCAGCAGGCAGAGCACGGCCACGACCGAGAAGGCCGCCAGCACCGGGGCGATGTGGTAGAAGGCGAACGAGGCGTAGGTGGTCACGAAGAGCACGGCCAGGCCGAGCCCGAGCACGCCCTGGACGAAGTAGGGGTGGGTGTGCTTCTTGCGCCGGTGCAGGTACTCGCCCCAGGCGAGCAGGCCCAGGCCGACCAGCGCCCCGATGGCCACCCGGCCCCAGGGGCCGATCCACTCGTTGTCCACCATGTACTTGAAGAACCAGCCGGCCACCACGACGCCGATCAGGGCGCCGATCCGGGTGAACCAGATCACGCCGATCTTCTCCTCCAGGCTCTGGGGCGCCGAGGGCGGCGCGGCGGCAGCTCCCGCGGCTGCGGCTCTTGCCCCTGCAGCGGCCGCTCCCGCGGCTCCGGTGCCTCCTGCGAATCCGGCCCCTGCGGCCGCTCCCGCGGCTCCGGCGCCGGCTGCGAATCCGGCCCCTGCGGCCGCTCCCGCCGCTCCGGCGCCTCCTGCGAATCCGGCCCCTGCGGCCGCTCCCGCCGCTCCGGCGCCTCCTGCGAATCCGGCCCCTGCGGCCGCTCCCGCGGCTCCGGCACCGGCTGCGGCTCCCGCCTCGCCGGCGGCCGCTCCCGCGGCTCCGGCGCCGGCTGCGAATCCGGCCCCTGCGGCCGCTCTCGCCGCTCCGGCGCCGGCTGCGGCTCCCGCCTCGCCGGCGGCCGCTCCCGCTGCTGCGGGCATCGCCCCGGCTCCAGCCCCGGCGGCTCCGGCTGCGGCCGCCTCGGGCCCGCCGATCTCCAGGGCTGCTTCGCGCGCGGCGCGCGCTTCCCGGACCGCGAGCGGAGGCGGCTCGGCGGCTGCCGGAAGGCCCGCCTCGGCCCGCCGGGCCAGCTCGTCGACTCGCTTTCTCAGCTTGTCGAACTCGGCGTGGAAGCCCGAGAGCCAGTCGTAGAGCTTGCGCGCGTGGCGCCGGGCCCGGACCGCGATCACGGTGGCGACGATGGGCAGGATCACCGAGACCCCGACCCCGACCAGGCAGAGCACGACGATCAGCAGAATGATGAGGGCTTCTTCCATGGATGGCCTCCACCCGACTCCGGCGATGAAGTCGAGAACTCAGTCCAGGACGATCTCCGGCCCCAGCTCGCGCGCGGCCGCCTCCAGTCGGATCGGGAGGAATCCCTCCCCGGGCGGCTGGCCGTCCCAGCTCGCCCACTCGCTGGGAGCGATCTCGAGCCGGCCCAGGTTGGCCTTGCGCCCGATCGGAGACAGCGCGGTGTGCCGCGCGTCGTCCCACCAGGGCGGCTCGACGAGCAGGCCGAAGGCGGATTGCGGATCGGCGATCCAGCTCCGGACGATGGGCAGGACGTCGATCTCCACCCAGCCGGGCGCGTTCGCGCAGGGCAGCCGGGTGAAGTCGTCCGCGGAGTTGGAGGCCACGTCGAAGCTCCCCTGCACGGGCTGCCCGGCCACCAGGTCCGTGAAGTCCGCGCCCGGGCTGCGGCCGCTGTAGACGTCCAGATAGGAGATGGCGTTCTCGTCCCAGTCCCGCGCCAGGGGGTGGACCAGGAGGGTGACCCTCTCCCGCGGCGCGCCCGCGAAGTTGACGAACAGCCTCAGCCGAGCGCTGGCGACGCTCGCGGGCGCGGCGGAGAGATCGAAGCCCCCCAGCACCAGGCTGTCCTTGGGCGCGAAGGAGCCGCCGTTGACGTCCAGGATGAGCACCGGGTAGCTCACCTGGCCCCCCGCCACCGGGCTCTTCTGCCCGAAGCCCATGCCGGGCGTGCCGGGGCGCTTGCCGCCCAGGTTCTGCTCCGGGTGGGCGGAGCTCAGCCAGGCGTCCTTGCTCGCCTTCGACCGGAAGATCGCAGCCACGAGAGGCCCCCTTGTCCGGGAGTGTCCGCCTCGAATCTACCCTCGCTCGCGCGGCGATTGCAAGCGGGCCACGGCCCGGGATGCGGCGTCCGGGGACAGGTCCATGTGGGTGACCAGGCGGATCGTCGTGTCCGAGAGCGCCAGGCAGAGGATGCCGAGCGCGGCCCAGCCGGCCACCGCCCGCTCGCACGTCTCGAGGCAATCGGTGTGCACGAGCACCATGTTACTCTGGGGCGGGTCCACGCGGAAGCGCTCGTCCAGGACCTCGCCGAGCCCCTCGGCCAGCTCCGCGGCCAGGGCGTGGTCGTCCGCCAGCCGGTCGAGGTGATTCTCCAGGGCATACAGCCCGCAGGCCGCCAGGACGCCGGCCTGGCGCATGCCCCCGCCGAGCATCTTGCGGATCCAGCGGGCGCGTTCGATGTCCGGCTCGTCCCCGATCACCAGCGAGCCGACCGGACAGCCCAGGCCCTTCGACAGGCAGCACGACAGGCTGTCCACCTCGGCCGCGTAGTCGGACAGAGGCGTGCCGCTGGCTACGCTCGCATTCCAGATGCGCGCGCCGTCCAGGTGGAGCCCGAGCCCGCGGTCGCGGCACAGGCTGCCGACCGCCCGCAGGTGCTCGAGGTCCACCACCTTGCCGCCGCAGAGGTTGGCCGTGTTCTCCATCACCACCAGCCGCGAGATGGGCTCGTGGACGTCGGCCGGCCGGATGGCGGAGCGGATCGACTCGACCGACAGGATGCCCGAAGGGGCGTCGAGGGGGTGGAAGACCGCGCCCAGCAGCGCGGCCGCGCCGCCCACCTCGTGGGCGAAGGAGTGGGTGCGGCGCTCCAGGATCACCTCGTCGCCCCGACCGCAGTGCAGCGCGATGCCGATCAGGTTGGCCATGGTGCCCGAGGGCACGAGCAGGGCGGCCTCCCGGCCGAACAGGCCCGCGGCTCGCCGCTCGAGCTCGGCGACCGTCGGGTCCTCGCGGAAGACGTCGTCGCCCACCTCGGCCCGGGCCATGGCCTCGCGCATGCCGGGGCTGGGCCGGGTGAAGGTGTCCGAGCGGAAGTCCAGCACCTCGGCGGCCTGCAAGGGATCAGACCTCCGGGTCCATGAGGTTGATGTTCATCACCTTGAGCTCCTCGAGCAGCAGGCGGTAGCGGGTCATCTGCTGCTGGCGCTCGATGAGGCGCTTGAGCCTCGGTACAAAGAGCGCCTGCCCCTCCACCGGGCGGATCAAGAACTCGCCGATGCCCGTGCCGGCCGCCTCGACCAGGCTCGCGTGGCGCTCGGAGCGCGAGAGGACGAAGACGCCCACCGTGGTCGAGAGCTGGCGCAGGCGGTAGAACAGCTCGACGCCGTCCAGCTCGTCCGCCTCGTCGGCCGCCACGACGATCTGGGCCATGCCCATGCGGACCGCCTCCTCGATCTCCTTCGAGCTGCTGGCCTGCATGATCGGATGGCCCAGCTCGCCTGTGGCCTGCGAGAGCGGCTCCGGGCCGCAGACCAGGATGCGGAGCGGCTGGCTGCCGGTCTGGTAGGCCTCGAGCGTGCGCTGCAGCGCCTTGACGTAGGTCCTGTGCACCTGCGGGCCGCGATCCGCGGCCCGCTGGCTGAAGGTCTGGCTCAGGTGCTGGACGACGGCGTGGATCCGGGTCTCGAAGTCGTGACGGGCCTGCGCCCGCCGGACGCGCAGCTCGACGAAGTCGAGGTCGGGCAAGGGGACCGGCAGGTAGTCGGAGGCACCGCTCGCCAGGGCCTGCTCGGCCCCGGATGCGGGCACGCACAGGAGGACCTCCAGCAAGGGCCAGCCGTGGCGGATCTCGGCGAGCAGCTCGAGCGGCTCGGCGTCCGGAAGCTGGCTGCCGATGATCAGCACGGCGAAGGCCTTGGCCCCGAGCCGCTCCCAGACCTCGCCCGCCGAGCAGGCCGCGTCGGCGAGGATCTCTGCGCTGGCCAGGGTCTCGACCAGCCGGGTCTGCAGGCCGGGATCCTCCTCGGCCACCAGCACGCGCGGGCTCAGCTTGAGCTCGAGGGCGAACGACTCGACCTGCTTGTTGACGCGCTGGAGCAGCTCCTCGGGCCCGAGCAGGTCGGCTGTCGGCGAGCCGGTGTCGGGCATCAGCTCCACCCGCTCGCTCTCCGGAAGCGCGACGGTCCTGCGGTGGAGCTCCGGCAGCAGCTCTGCCATCCGGGGCTCCGAGCGGGACGCGTCGGGCGGCTCCAGGAAGCCGGGCCGCTCGCGCTCCGTGTCGGCGCGCAACTCGCTCAGATCGGGCACCGGGCTGTCGATCGGCTCGACGGGCGAGGGGATTCCCTCCGCCGGCGCCGCACCGGCGGCCTCGTCTCGCCCCGTGCCCGGCCAGGCGGCCTGCAGCTCGGCCAGCAGCAGGTTCAGAGTCTGGGCGTCGGCCGGCGGGAGCCGGTCGGCGATCCGCTCCGCAAAGGCGATCAGCTTGTCGAGAGGATCTTCGTGCATGGGCTCAGTCGTCGACGTCGATCTCGATGGTCTCGACCACTTCGGGCTCCAGGGCCGGCGGGACCTTTCGCCCCTTGCCCGGCGAGGTGAGGGGCTCGACCAGCTCGGTCACCACCGGCGGGGGCGGCAGGGGCGGTGCGCTCGCCTCCATGGGCGGAAAGTCCTCGTCGAGCAGGCTCAGGTCCAGCGGCGGCGGGCTCGGGTCCGAGGGGATCGACTCCTCGAAGACGAGGTCCTCGAGGCTGGAGCGCGCCGGGCCGGCGGCCGGCTTCGCGGCCTGCGCCGGGGGTGCCTTGGCTGCCCCGGGCGGCGGTGCCTTGGCCGCCCCGGGCGGCGGTGCCTTGGCCGCCTGGGAGAGCGGCGGCGAGGGCGGGGACAGCGGCTGGGCCGGCGGCGAGAGCGGCTGGGCCGGCGGCGAGAGCGGCGCCTGCGGGATCTCGAGCGCCAGCGGGGTCTCGTCCCCCTCTCCCAGCTCCTCGACCAGCTCGATCACCGGCGCGCCGGCGTAGTCCGCCGGCGCCCCTTCGCTCAGCGGCTCGAGCAGATCCAGAGCGCCTTCCGGCTCGAGCAGATCCGCCACGCCCGCAGGCTCGAGCAGCTCCGCCACGCCCGCGACCTCCTCGCCCATCCGGCCGATGAAGTCGGCGGTCGAGCCGGAGGCCTTGGTCCGCAGATCCGAGAGCTTGGCCGACAGCCGCCGCAGGCGCTCGGCGGCCTCGTGCACCTTGCCGGCCAGCTGCGGATCGACGTCGGGCTGCTCCTCGTCCTCGTCGGGCTTCTGGCCGGGGGGCTCGGCGCCCGGCGTCTCCTGCCCGCTCATCAAGCTGCGCATCCGTTCCAGCAGCGCGGCGTTCTCGCTGCGCAGGCCCGCCAGCTCCAGGGCCCGCTCCACCCGGGCGACGATGGTCTCGATCTCGGAGAAGGGCTTGGTCAGGTAGCTGAAGGCGCCCATGTCCATGGCCTGGATAGCCGACTCCATCGAGCCGTAAGCGGTGATCAGGATGAACTGGGTGTCCGGGTTGATCTCCCGCCCCTGCTTGAGCACCTCCAGGCCGCCCATGCCGGGCATGTTCTTGTCGACCAGCGCCAGGTGGACCTTCTCGCGCTTCAGTGCGTCCAGGGCCGCCTGCCCGTTGCCCGCCTCCAGTATCTCGGTGTAGCCGCTCTCGCCCAGGATGGCCCTGAGCAGGTGCCGGGCCACGGGCTCGTCGTCCACCAGCAGGATCCGGAAGAAGTCCTTGGGCGGCTTGTCGACCTGAACGTCCTGGTCCGAGAGCTTCTTCGTCATGCCCGCTCCGGCGCCACCCTTGCAGGCCCAGCCCGAAGACGCGGAAAGCCTGCAAAAAGACAGTTTAGCACCCGAAAGGCTGCCCAACAAGAAAAGGATCCCGAGATTCCGAGAGGTGTGGATCTTTTGGCTTATCGAGGATAGCCTTTCACCAGGCGCCGGGTATGGCTCCCGGCGCGCAGCTCTTCGAGAAAAAGGGAGGGTGTCATGTACGGGCTGGTAGGTGCAGCGCTCGAGGTCGATCTGACGAAGGGGGAGATCCGCGCCCTGGAGATCCCGGAGGCGGAGTGGCGGCGCTTCCTCGGCGGGGCGGGCCTCGCGGCCCGGATGTTCTTCCTGTCCGAGGACCCGGGGGTCGATCCGCTCGGGCCGGACAACCCGCTCTACCTGATGACCGGCCCGCTGGCCGGCTCGGGCGTCCAGGGCAGCTCGCGCTTCGCGCTCTGCGCCCGCTCGCCGCTGACCGGGGTCTGGGGCGAGTCGTCCTGCGGCGGCCACTTCGCGCCCGAGCTCAAGGCGGCCGGCTTCGACGCGATCGTCTTCCGCGGCGCCAGCGAAAGGCCGGTCTACCTGCTGGTCGAGGACGGCAAGGCCGAGCTCGCCGACGCCTCCGACCTGTGGGGGCTCGACACCTACCAGACCGTGGACGCGATCGGCGAGCGGATGGGCGAGGGGCGCACGCCCCGGGTGCTGTGCATCGGTCAGGCGGGCGAGAACGGGGTGCGCTTCGCGAGCGCCTGCAGCGACAAGCACGACTTCGCCGGCCGCTGCGGCATGGGCGCGGTGATGGGCGCGAAGCGCCTCAAGGCCGTGATCTGCCGGGGCACGCGGAAGCTGGAGCTCGCCGATCCCGACGGCCTCAAGGCGCTGCGCAAGCACCTGACGGGCCGGATCCGCGACAGCGTGCCGGCCGCCTCGCTGCACGAGATGGGCACCAACTCCACCATGGACCTGAGCATGGTCACCGGCGACGTGCCCATCAAGAACTACCGCGTCGGCGAGGCGCTCGAGATCTCGGCCGCCATCGGCGGGCCGACCATGACCGAGCGCTTCCACGTCAAGGCCGGCGCCTGCGCCTCCTGCCCGATCGCCTGCAAGCGCGTGATGAAGAACGACGAGGAGCCCTGGAAGATGGAGCAGGGCCCCGGGCCCGAGTACGAGACCGTGGCCGCCTTCGGCTCCATGTGCGAGAACGCCGACGCCGGCTCGCTGCTGATCATCAACGAGTGGTGCAACCGCTACGGCCTGGACACGATCACCTGCGGCTGCACGGTCGCCTTCGCCATCGACTGCGCAGAGCAGGGCCTGCTCGGCCCGGACGAGCTGGGAGGGCTGGACCTCGGCTGGGGCAAGGCCGAGGCGATCGCGGAGCTGGTCCACCGGATCGCCCGCCGGGAGGGCCTGGGCGACCTGCTGGCCGACGGCAGCCGGGCCGCGGCGCGGAAGATCGGCAAGGGCGCCGAGGCGCTGACGGCCGAGATCAAGGGCCTGGAGATGCCGATGCACGACCCGCGCGGCTCCCACGGCCTGGGGCTGGCCTACATGATGTCGAACCGGGGCGCCTGTCACAACGCCCACCTGATGCACCCCGTGGAGCAGGGCATGACCACCTGGGAGGAGCTGGGCTTCGCGGCCGACTACACAGGGCAGAGCGACGACGGCAAGGCCGAGGTGGTCAAGCTGGCCGAGGACTTCGGCGTGCAGTGCAACTCGCTGTGCCTGTGCGTCTTCGACATGTGGACCTTCGAGTCGGGCGATCCGCTCGAGGCCCTGCGCTGCACCTGCGGCTGGGAGCTGTCCATGGACGACTACCTGCGCGTGGGCGCGCGGACCTGGCTGCAGAAGCGGGCGCTGGACAACCTGATGGGCGTCGGGGTCGCGGACGACCGGCTGCCGGCCAAGGTGCTGATCCCGCTCGAGGACGGCGCGGCCGCGGGCTCGGTGCCGGACGGGGAGCGGCTGCGCCGCGAGTACTACGCCGCCCGCGGGCTCGACGAGCGCGGCTGGCCCCTGCGGGCCGCGCTCGAGAAGGTCGATCTCGCGGACGTGGCCGACCGCCTGGAGGCTTTCCGCCCGGCCTGACAGGCCTTGAGCCCGTTGCTGCTTCGCAGCGGATAAACCCGCCGACGCGATTGGGCGGCCCCCGGGGCCGCTCGGTGAAGCCGTGAAGCCGGCTGAGGGCTTGACAATCACTCCAGCCGGGTAGGACACTTCTGACTACCAGGGGTGCTGACAGAGGATAGGGATGGGAGGAGTCGTGTCTTGTCTAGACAGACAGACAGACAGACAGACAGACAGACAGACGTGGAGTCCATAGGCTCCTCGCGCTGATCGGCCGCTGGCTCTTGCCTCCATGCGGGGCATCGG